>NZ_LYSO01000093.1:0-24220 GCF_001728935.1 Pseudomonas sp. AP42 | reverse complement strand
CCCACAGTTGACCGTATCTCAACTGAAGGAATGCAGTTGAATGTGGGAGCGGGCTTGCTCGCGAAGGACGCGACGCGGTCTAGAAGCAGGTACGCAGAGACTCAACCACCTGCAACTGCTCATCCACCAGGCACCCCACCTGCCACTTGTCAAAGGTCAGGCAAGGGTGGGACGTACCAAACGAAATAATGTCGCCAATGCGCAATTCCACTCCCGGCGCCACGGTCATGAACGCATGCTGGTCCATCACCGCCGTGACCTTGCACCCGCTCACATCATCCCCTTGCGCAGGCACGATCCCGGCCCTGTAGCGCTTGAGCGGAACCGGCAAACCGGCGTCGTAGGCCACGTCGCGCTTGCCCAGGGCAACCACCGCAATACCAGGCTCCGGCAGCGACTGCACGTGTGCCCAGACTTCCATAGCCGGGCGCAGGCCCTCGTTGAGGTCGCTGCGGCGTTCGAGTACGCAGCACTGCGCTTCTTTGTAGATGCCATGGTCGTGGGCCACGTAACTGCCAGGGCGTAACACGCTGAGGAAGCGGCCGGCGGCGTTCTGCGTCTCGAACGACTCGGCGATCAGGTCGTACCAGGCCGAGCCCGATGCGGTGATGATCGGCTTGGGCAGGTCGAACAGGCCGCTGTCTTGCAGCTCGACCGCCAGGCTCACCAGGCTGGCGGCAAAGTTGCGAATGCCACTGATGGCATGCTCGCCGTGGATCACGCCTTCGTAACCCTCGATACCGGTGAGGGCCAATGCCGGCTGGGCCTGGATCGCCTTGGCCAGCTCACGCACTTCTTGCTCGCTGCGACAACCGCAGCGGCCGCCAACCACGCCGTACTCGATCATCACGTTAAGGCGCTGGCCACGGGCGGCGAAGAACAGGCCCAGGTCGGCGACGTTGTCCGGATGGTCGACCATGCAATGGAAGTCAAAATCCTTATCGGCCAGCAGGTCGGCGATCAAGGCCATGTTCGGCGCGCCCACCAGTTGGTTGGCCATCAGCACACGACGCACGCCGCTGGCGTAGGCTGCACGGGTCTGCACGGCGGTAGCCAGGGTGATGCCCCAGGCACCGGCAGCGATCTGGCGCTCGAACAGCGCGGGCATCATGCTGGTCTTGCCGTGGGGCGCCAGCTCGGCGCCGCTGCTGCGGACAAAGTCCTGCATCCAGCGGATGTTATGTTCCAGGGCATCACGGTGCAGCACCAGGGCCGGCAGGCTGACATCGCGAACCAAATGAGCACCGACGGCGGCGGCACCTTTTTCAACGGCATTGAGGGCAGACATGGAAAACTCCTATTCGTTGATGCGCCGGGCCAGGCTGTTGGCGCTGTCAATCAGTACCCGGCGATAGTCGTGGTAGTTTTTGCTGGCATCGGCCCGGGGGGCGACGATGCACAGGGTCGCGATGCTGATGCCCTGGGCATCGCGCACCGGGGCGGCAAAGCAATGGGTGAAGGTGTCGGCCACACTGTCGAAGGAGAAGAACCCATCCAGGCTGGCCTGGCGGATCTGCGCCAGGAAAGTGTCCAGCGGCAGGCGCAGGCCATCCGGCAGGATGAAATCGTCGGGGTCGATCAGGTCGACGATCTGCTGGTCGCTCAAATGCCCTAGCAACAAGCGCCCCGAGGCCGTCCACGGGATGGGCGCGTTTTCACCGATATCCGAAGATATACGGAAATGCCGCTGGCCTTCGCGCATCAGCGCCACCGTGTATTTGCGCCCGTTGAGCAGGCACATCTGCGCGGTTTCGTGGGTCTGGCTGACAATCTCCTGCAAGGCGTGGTCGGCCTCGCGGGTCAGGTCGAAGTGGCGCAGGTGTGCCTGGCCGAGGAAATACAGCTGCCGACCCAGGTACACGTGGCCGTCCTTGCCCACAGTCTCCAGGATGCGCCGTTCCAGCAACGAGGCGACCAGTTCATAGACCGTGGATTTGGGGCTGCCAATGCCACTGGCAATATCATTCGGGCGCAGGGGCTGGCCGATTTCCTTGAGAAAATCGAGGATATCGAACGCACGGTCCAGGCCTTTGGCGCGGCGTTTGATGGTGTCTTCGGTCATGGCGGTTCTGGCCCCGTCAAGTTGTTGGGTACGACACAATTCCCCTGTGGGAGGGGGCTTGCCCCCGATGAGGGAGTGTCAGTGAATACATTTTTGACTGACACACCGCTATCGGGGGCAAGCCCCCTCCCACAATTGATTTGTCGTGGGTTTAAAGTGGGTATTCAGCCCTTTTTCTTGTAGGCCACGCAATCGATCTCGACCTTGCAATCGACCATCATGTTGGCCTGCACGCAGGCGCGCGCCGGGGCGTGTTCCGGGGTGAAGTATTCACCGAACACCTTGTTGAAACTCCAGAAGTCCCGCGGGTCTTCAAGCCATACGCCCACCCGCACCACGTCCTTGAGCTCGTAGCCGGCTTCTTCGAGGATCGCCACCACGTTGCGCATCGTCTGGCGGGTTTGCTCAATGATGCCGCCATTGATGATTTCACCGTCCACCGCAGGCACCTGCCCCGACACATACAGCCAGCCATCGGCTTCCACGGCGCGGGCGAACGGACGTGGCTGGCCGCCACCTGCGGTGCTGCCGGTGCCGTAACGAGTAATGCTCATAAAGTTGCTCCTTGTTAAAAACGAATGTTCTTGAGAAATTCCGCCAGTCGCGGCGACTGCGGCCGTTCGAAGATATCCTTCGCGCTGCCCTGCTCTTCAATGCGGCCCTGGTTCATGAACACGATCTGGTCCGAGACCTCATAGGCAAAGCGCATTTCGTGGGTGACCAACAACATGGTCATGCCCTCTTCCGCCAGCCCCTTGATCACGCTGAGCACTTCGCCCACCAACTCGGGGTCGAGGGCCGAGGTGACTTCATCGAACAGCATCAGGCTGGGGTTCATGGCAATGGCCCGGGCAATGGCCACGCGTTGCTGCTGACCACCGGACAATTGGCCGGGAAAGTGATTGCGGCGTTCCAGCAGGCCGACACGGTCCAACCATTTTTCGGCCAGGGCTACCGCTTCATCCTTGCTCATCTTCTTGACCTTGAGCAAGCCGAGGGTAACGTTTTGCAGCGCGGTCAGGTGCGGGAACAGGTTGAATTGCTGGAACGCCATGCCGGTCATTGCGCGGTGCTGGGCAATCACCCGCTCCGGGTGGCGTACGCGCTTGCCGCCGACATCGCTGTAGCCGATGGACTCGCCGTCCAGGGTGATCTGCCCGCCCTGGAACTCTTCCAGCAGGTTCACACAGCGCAGCAAAGTGGTCTTGCCCGAGCCGCTGGAGCCGATCAACGTCACCACATTGCCGCGCTGCATGGACAGGTCGACGCCCTTGAGCACTTCCACCTGGCCGTATTGTTTACGCAGGCCACGTATGTCCAGCAGCGCTGGGTTGGTTTGAGCTTGGTTCATGGCAAGGCCACCCGCTTTTCAATGTAGCGCCCGAATAATTCGATGGCGTAGTTGATGACAAAGAACAGAAACCCGGCGAACAGGTAGAACTCCAGGGTCATGAAGGTGCGCGCAATCACCTGCTGGGTACTGAGCAGCAATTCGGCTACGCCAATCACCGACAGCAAGGTGGAAGCCTTGACGATTTCCGTGGAGGAATTGACCCAGGTCGGCAAGATCTGCCGCAGCGCCTGGGGCAACAGTACGTAGCCCAGGGACTGATAAAACGTCAGCCCAATGGCCTTGCCCGCTTCCAACTGCCCACGGGGAATGGCTTGCAGCGCACCACGCACGATTTCCGATACATGGGAGCCACAGAATAAGGTCAGCCCAACCGCACCGGCCTGAAACGCACTGATTTGCCAGCCAAGGGCCGGCAGCATGTAGAAACACGCCAACACCAGCACAAACACCGGCGTGCCACGGATCAAATCGACGTACAGACGGAACGGCGCGCGCATCCAGAATTTGCCGTAGGTGAGGATCAAGCCGGCGACGATGCCGATCAGGGTGCCAAAGATAATCGCCAGCGCCGAGACCGCCAAACTGGCCTGAAAGCCGGCCCAAAGGGTCTCGCGGGCGATCCACAATTCATGCAGCCAACTGGGGGATTCGTACATGGGGACCCTTCCTCAGCGACGGATAGCCAAACGCTGTTCCAGGTAACGGAGCAGCATGGCAATCAGGTAACAGGCAGCCACGTAGAGCGCGGTCGTGACCAGCCAGGTTTCAATCACCCGGTAGCTTTCGACGTTGATCTTGCGGGCGTAATAGGTCAGCTCCGGCACCGCGATCGCAGCGGCCAGGGAGGTGTCTTTGAACAGCGAGATGAAGTTATTCGAGAGTGCCGGCAACACGTTGCGCAGCATCACCGGCACGGTGATGTAAGCGCGGATCCGCCACTCGCCCAGCCCGATGGCCAGGCCGGCTTCACGCAAGCCCTTGGGAATATTCACCAGGCCTGCGCGGAACACTTCGGTGAGGTAGGCACCGGCATACAGCGACAGGGTGATGATGAACGAGGGGATCTTATCCAGGCGAATACCCAGGGAGGGCAAGGCAAAGTAGATCAACAGGATCAACACCAGGATCGGGGTATTGCGCACCACCGTCACATACACCGAGGCAAAAATACGCAACGCGCGGTGCCTGGAGAGCATGGCAAACGCCATCAACAGGCCGATCACGCAGCCGATGGCGATCGACAGCAACGCCAACTGCAGGCCCAGGCCGAGCCCCGCCAGCAAGGTGTCGAAATCACGCCAGACGGCGGCAAAGTTCAACTGATAGTTCATGGTCAGCAGTACCTGTATGGGGCGCGTTCAGGCACGCCCCTGCTGTTGCGGGTCACTTGAATTCCACGGGAAAACCAATCGCCGGTTCTGGCAGGTCCACGCCGAACCACTGCTTGAACGAGGCTTTGTAGGTGGGAAATTCCACACCGGTCATGGCTTCGTGCAGCGCGGTATTGACGAAGTTCAGCCAGTCCTGGTCGCCGCGCTTGACCGCGCAGGCGTAGGTTTGCGGGCTCCAGGCATAAGTGGGGCTGCGATAACGACCGGGGTTCTGCACCATCAGGTACTTGACCGAGGATTGGTCGGTGGCGGCGGCATCGGCGCGGCCTGAGTTCACGGCCTGGTACATCAGGTCAACGCTGTCGTACTGATCGACCTTGGCCTTGGGCAGTGCCTGATGCACCAGCTCTTCGGCATACACGTTCTGCAGCACGGCCACGGTAACGTCATCGCCTGCGGCTTGGAGATCTTCGATTTCCTTGTACTTGCTGTTGTTGGGCAGCAGCAGGCCGACGCCTTCGCGGTAGTACGGCAGGGTAAAGGCCACTTGCTGCGCACGGCTGGCGGTAACGGTGATGAACTGGCAGCTCATGTCGACCTTGTCGGTGAGCAGGTTGGGAATACGTGCATCAGACGACTGCACCACAAACTCCACCTTGCTCGGGTCATTGAATAAGCCTTTGGCCACGATGCGGCCGATGTCGATATCAAATCCCTGCAACTTGCCATCCGCTCCCTGGAAGTGCCACGGCGCATTGGTACTGCCTGTACCTACGATCAAGTGCCCGCGCTTGAGCACATCATCAAGCTTGCTGTCCGCCGCCTGCACCACGCTGGCGAGGGAAGCCGATGCGGCGACAAGAAAAACACACGCTTTGAATACGGAAGGTCGGTGATGCATGACAAGCACTCCAGGGATTGTTTATTCCGCTATACCGGAACCTAGTATGTAACAACGGAATAGACAGCAGAAAGTGTGCCACAGGCGTCAGAGGAAACCTATGGGAGTAAAAAATGCTTTATGGATCAGCGTGATAGGGATTGAAGCGGTAAACGGCATTGCGCCGTCAGTGGATGGCTTTGCTACGCAGCGCCCCACAACGGTGTTACTGGGCGCACCTGAATGATGCTAAAGGTGCCTAGCGCACGAAGAAGGACCTGTGAAGGTTGACAGTAGACCGGGACGATTTTCCAACTTAGCGTGAGCCAAGGAGTGACAAGGAGACGCCCGATGAACTACGTCAATGCGGTCATCGCAAATAAAGCCGAATTTGACCGCGAACTCGATACGGAGCAACCGGTATTCGTTGTGTTCATTTCCCATGATTGCGCGGCATGCACTGACGCAATGCCACGTTTCATGCGGATAAGCCAGCGCTACGAGGGCCAGGTCAAGGTGATGATCCTCGACTGTGTCGAAACCCCGCGTCATCCACGCGTGGACCGTATTCCAATGTTGCTGATCTATAAGGATCAACAATTGAAAGAAGCCGTTCCCGGACTCGGCGAGCAAGCGCTTGAAGAGGCGTTCAAGCGGTTCGCTCGCCTTCAGATCAAGGCGCCGTTAGCGGCGACAAACAGACCTGCGTCACCCTCCGCTCTTCCACCGCTGCCACCGTCAAGCGCCACCCCTCGTGCTCCAGGCTATCGCCCACAACCGGCAAACGATCCAATAGACTCATCACCAGCCCGGCCAGGGTCTGATAATCGTCCGTCGCCACGGCCTTGAAGCCGGTGCGTCGACTCACCTGATTAAGGTTCAAGGCCCCATTGGCACGAAAGCCCGCGCCCTCTTCGACAATGTCCGGCCCTTCGATTTCGCTGGCATCGGGCAATTCACCGGCGATGGACTCCAGGATATCCGTCATGCTCAACACGCCCATGAAGTCGCCGAATTCGTTGATCACGAAGGCGATGTGGGTGGACTCCTGGCGCATTTGCTCCAGGGCATTGAGGATCGAAAAACTCTCCAGCAGGTTGATCGCCCGACGCGCCAGGTGCTCCAGGTTCGGCTCATTGCCGGCCAGGTATTCCTTGAGCAATTCTTTCTTGTGCACGAAGCCCAGGGGTTCATCCACTGCACCGTTACGGATCAACGGCAAGCGCGAGTAGGACGAGTGCATCAGCTTCAAACGGGTCGCCTCGGGGTCGTCCGCCAGGTCGATGCAGTCAACCTTGGCCCTTGGCGTCATCAAGGTGCGAATAGGCCGCTCGGCCAGTTGCAGCACGCCGCTGATCATCACCCGCTCACGTCGGTCAAACAGCGGACCCTGGGCAGCATCCGGCTCGCCCAACAGGTCGGCTACGTCTTCACCCACCTCTTCCACCGCCAGGCTGCGGCCACCCAACAAGCGCATCACCGCGTGGGCGGTACGCTCACGCACTGGCAACACACCCTGGGCCGATTTTTTGCGACGGGCGCGGGCGATCTGGTTGAACACCTCGATCAGAATCGAGAAACCAATGGCCGCGTACAGGTAGCCCTTGGGAATATGGAAACCCAGGCCTTCGGCGGTCAGGGCAAAGCCGATCATCATCAAGAAGCCCAGGCACAGCATGATCACGGTCGGGTGCGCATTGACGAAACGGGTCAGCGGCTTGCTCGCCACGATCATCAGGCCGATGGACACGATCACGGCGATCATCATCACCGCCAGCTCGTCGACCATGCCCACGGCGGTAATCACCGCGTCGAGGGAGAACACCGCATCCAGCACCACGATCTGCGCGACGATCGGCCAGAACATTGCGTAAGCGACGTTGCCCTTGTGCTGCGCCACATGGCCTTCAAGGCGCTCATGCAATTCCATGGTGGCCTTGAACAGCAGGAATATACCGCCGAACAGCATGATCAGGTCACGGCCCGAGAAGCTCTTGTCGAACACCTCGAACAGCGGCTGGGTCAGGGTCACCAACCAGGAAATACTCGCCAACAGGCCCAGGCGCATCAACAACGCCAGGGACAAGCCGATCAACCGCGCACGGTCACGCTGCTCCGGTGGCAACTTGTCCGCCAGGATCGCGATAAACACCAGGTTGTCGATACCCAGCACCAGTTCCAGCACAATCAAGGTCGCAAGGCCAAGCCAGGCCGTGGGATCCGCTAACCATTCCATTTATAAATTCTCTGTCTTTAAAGGGTTCAGAACGCCGGGCACGGCAAAGTGCGGTCAGAAGACCGGGACAAGGTTAGTTGACGGAATACGGGGTGTTTGAGCGGGAACAGCGACAGCGGTGGTCTTGGGGAAAGACGACTGGGAGGCTCCGAGAGGGTGTTCATGCAAGTCCTGAGATGACAAAAGGACTTGAATCCTACATTCGAAATACAAATTTCCCACAGCGCAAAACTATTACAAAACCTGTATTTCAGGCTGAGATAAAACTCCTGTGGGGCGGGCTTGTGTGGGAGCGGGCTTGCTCGCGAATGCGGTGGCCCAGTCAAAGATTCAGTGACTGACACTCCGCTTTCGCGAGCAAGCCCGCTCCCACACAACCCCCTCCCACATTCTGATCTCTGTTGAGTCAGGATTTACGAGTGGCATCATCCAGCGCCAGGATGGTGTGGGCATTGGTGACGGTGGTCGCCAGCGTATTGATCACTCCCGAGCGCAACGCCCCCAAAGTCGCCGCCGCCTTGGTGTTCTCACTGGCAATCGCCACCACATCCGGGATGCGAAACAGCTCCTGCACCGTCAACCCAATCACGCGCCCTTGAATGGCGTTGACCGCCGGCTGGCCGTGAATGTCGATAAAGTCATAGCCCATCATGTCGCCCACGGTGCCAGACAGGCGCGCCTGGGCGATTTCCTGGGGCGAGAACCAGCCCATGCGCACCATGTTGCTGTTCTCGCTCATGTCGCCGATGCCGATCAGGGCAATATCGGCACGGCGGGCGCGGTCAAGGGTCGAACGCACCGTATCGTTGTTGATCAGCACCCCACGCAGCTCCGGGTTGGCCACCAGCGCCGGGGCGTAGAGGCTTTCACTCTCGCCACCAAAGCGCAGGGCCAGGCGACGGCAGATGTGGTCAGGGTTCATGTATTCGCCAGCCTTGAGCGAACCGCCGATGGCGCACACGAAGGTGCAGTTGCGGGTCACCGGCAGAAACACGTTGTCGGCCACCGCGCCGACGTTACGGCCCATGCCCACGGCCACGATCATGCCGTCGCCCAGGGTCTTGTTGAGGTAGTTGGCCACCAGGCTGGCGACCGCCGAGCGTTGGGTGTCGGGGTCGCTGTGGTCGACGGCGATCAAGGCGCGCTCGAGCTTGAAGCGCTCTACCAACGCCCGCTCCAGCTCGTTGTTCATCGCCGGATGCTGCAACACGCGCACCTCGACAATCCCTTCATCGCGCGCACGCTTGAGCAGGCGGCTGACCTTGGCCCGCGACAGGTCAAAGCGCTTGGCGATGGCCTCCTGAGTGACGTTCTCAAGGTAATAGAGCATCGCCACTTCGGTCATCTGATCGATATCACTGGCCATGCGCTGGGTACTGTCACTCATGGGGACGGGCTTCCGTTTCGGCGTCAAAGGCGCATTCTCCCGACTCTTGCCCCGCGCCGTCCACTACTGATGCCCATCACGCTCAATCGCATTGATGCGCTCGACCTTGGCCCCGGACCGCGCCGCTTCGAACTCCGAGGCCAAAAACGCACTGACGATGCTTTTGGCCAACTCCGCACCGATGACCCGCGCGCCGATGGAGAGGATTTGCGCATCGTTGCTCTTGCGCGCGCGCTCCGCCGAATAGGTGTCATGGGCCTGGGCCGCACGAATGCCCAGCACCTTGTTGGCCGAGATGGCCATGCCAATCCCGGTGCCGCACACCAGCACACCGAGGCGCTGTTGCCCGGCATTGATGGCCGTGGCCACGGCCAGGGCGATATCCGGGTACAGCACCGGCGCCGTTGAATGCGTACCGAAGTCGGTCACCGGGTATCCCAACCCCTCGATATGGCGCTTCAACAGCTCTTTGAGCTCAAAACCCGCTTCATCACATCCGATAGCCACCGGGAAAGGTGTGTTCATAGCGCCTGGCTCCACTGATCAAATGATCAATTAGTGAAATAACTCTCACGCATTTCGCAAGCATTCACCCCTTCATGTCAAGCGAGATTTAGCTGACCCGCCAGTCAAAGCCCTATATAACGGCAATCAACGGCTCGCAGATGAGAATCACACCTTTTAAGTGAAAGAGATTGACTGATCAGAATTTCATTTGATACACATATGATCACAGCGAAACATGACTGTGCGACCTAATAAGAATTCACAGCACGAGGACACGCCGATGGCCACGCCATTACTGCTCCAGGCTGAACATGTCGCCAAGGCTTATGCCGGGGTGCCCGCCCTGCGTGACGGGCGCCTTGCTCTGCGCGCCGGTAGCGTCCACGCCCTGTGCGGCGGCAATGGCGCCGGCAAGTCGACCTTCCTGAGCATCCTGATGGGCATCACCCAGCGTGACGCCGGCAGCATTCTGCTCAACGGCGCACCGGTGCAGTTCAATCGGCCAAGTGAAGCCTTGGCCGCGGGGATCGCGATGATCACCCAGGAGCTCGAACCCATCCCCTACATGAGCGTCGCCGAAAACATCTGGCTGGGCCGCGAACCACGCCGTGCCGGTTGCATCGTCGACAGCAAGGCCCTGAACCGCCGCACCCGTGAACTACTGGAAAACCTGGAGTTCGACGTCGACGCCACAAGCCCCATGCACCGTCTGAGCGTGGCGCAGATGCAACTGGTGGAAATCGCCAAGGCGTTCAGCCATGACTGCCAGGTAATGATCATGGACGAGCCCACCTCGGCCATCGGCGAGCGCGAGGCCGAAACCCTGTTCAAGGCCATTCGCCGCCTTACTGCACGCGGTGCCGGCATCGTGTACGTGTCCCATCGACTGAGCGAACTGGCGCAGATCGCCGATGACTACAGCATCTTCCGTGATGGCGCCTTTGTGGAAAGCGGGCGCATGGCCGATATCGACCGCGACCACCTGGTGCGCGGCATTGTCGGCCAGGAACTGACGCGCATCGACCACAAGGTCGGCCGCGAATGTGCGGCCAGCACCTGCCTGCAAGTCGATAACCTGAGCCGCAACGGCGAGTTCCACGACATCAGCCTGCAACTGCGCCGTGGCGAGATCCTCGGCATTTATGGGCTGATGGGTTCCGGGCGCAGTGAATTCCTCAATTGCATCTACGGCCTGACCGTGGCGGATTCCGGCAGCGTTACCTTGCAAGGCAAACCCATGCCCATCGGCCAGCCCAAGGCAACCATCGACGCCGGCATGTCGCTGGTCACCGAAGACCGCAAGGACAGCGGCCTGGTGCTGACCGGCAGCATCCTGTCCAACATTGCACTGTCGGCCTATAAGCGCCTGTCGAGTTGGTCGCTGATCAACGCACGCAAGGAAGCGCAACTGGCCGAAGACATGGTCAAGCGCCTGCAGATCAAGACCAGCTCCCTGGAGCTGCCGGTGGCGTCCATGAGCGGCGGCAACCAGCAAAAGGTGGTGCTCGCCAAATGCCTGTCCACCGAGCCGGTGTGCCTGCTCTGCGATGAACCCACCCGCGGCATCGACGAAGGCGCCAAACAGGAGATCTACCACCTGCTCGACCAGTTCGTGCGCGCCGGCGGCGCAGCCATCGTGGTGTCGTCGGAAGCCCCGGAGCTGCTGCACTTGAGCGATCGCATCGCCGTCTTCAAAGGCGGCCGGCTGGTCACCGTCAGCACCGACACCGCCCTTTCCCAGGAAGCCTTGTTGAGTCTTGCCTCATGAATGCCAAAACCATCGTCGCCCCCGTTACCGCCGCGCCGCGCAATCGCCTGCGCCTGTCCCTCGACCGCTTCGGCCTGCCGCTGGTGTTTATCCTGCTGTGCGTGGTGATGGCGTTTTCCAGTGAATACTTCATGACCTGGCGCAACTGGATGGACATCCTGCGCCAGACCTCCATCAACGGCATTCTCGCCGTGGGCATGACCTACGTGATCCTGACCAAGGGCATCGACCTGTCGGTGGGGTCGATCCTGGCGTTCGCCGGCTTGTGCAGCGCCATGGTCGCCACCCAGGGTTACGGCCTGTTGGCGGCGGTCAGCGCGGGGATGTTTGCCGGCGCGATGCTCGGCGTAGTCAATGGTTTTATGATCGCCAACCTGTCGATCCCGCCGTTTGTGGCCACCCTCGGCATGCTCAGCATCGCCCGGGGCATGACCTTTATCCTCAACGACGGCAGCCCGATCACCGACCTGCCCGACACCTACCTGGCCCTGGGCATCGGCAAGGTCGGCCCGGTGGGCGTGCCGATCATCATCTTCGCCGTGGTCGCGCTGATTTTCTGGATGGTGCTGCGCTACACAACCTATGGCCGTTATGTGTACGCGGTGGGCGGCAATGAAAAAAGCGCGCGCACCTCCGGCATTGGCGTGCGCAAAGTGATGTTCTCGGTGTACGTGGTCTCGGGCCTGCTCGCCGGGTTGGCCGGCGTGGTGCTGTCGGCACGCACCACCTCAGCCCTGCCCCAGGCCGGGGTGTCCTATGAGCTGGACGCGATTGCCGCAGTGGTGATCGGCGGCACCAGCCTGTCGGGCGGTACCGGCAGCATTGTCGGCACCTTGTTCGGGGCACTGCTGATCGGCGTGATCAACAACGGCCTGAACCTGCTCGGCGTGTCCTCCTATTACCAGCAGGTCGCCAAGGGCCTGATCATCGTGTTCGCAGTCCTGATCGACGTGTGGCGCAAGAAGAAACGCTGAAGAACGACCCATAACAATAACCGGAGTTCTACTTATGAAACTGGGTACCACCCTGGCCGCCGCGGCGGCCCTCTCCCTGCTCGCCAGCAGTATCGCCCTGGCCGCCGATGGCAAGACCTACAAGATCGGCGCGGCCGTCTACGGCCTCAAGGGCCAGTTCATGCAGAACTGGGTCCGCGAGCTCAAGGAACACCCGGCGGTCAAGGATGGCACCGTGCAATTGACCGTGTTCGACGGCAACTACGACGCCCTGACCCAGAACAACCAGATCGAAAACATGGTGACCCAACGCTACGACGCGATTCTCTTCGTGCCGATTGATACCAAGGCCGGCGTCGGCACCGTCAAGGCCGCCATGAACAACGACGTGGTGGTCATCGCCTCCAATACGAAAGTAGCCGATGCCAGCGTGCCGTATGTGGGTAACGACGACGTGGAAGGTGGCCGCCTGCAGGCCCAGGCCATGGTCGACAAACTCAATGGCAAGGGCAACGTGGTGATCATCCAGGGCCCGATTGGCCAGTCAGCCCAGATCGACCGGGAAAAAGGCGAGCTGGAAGTGCTGGGCAAACACCCGGACATCAAGATCATCGAAAAGAAAACCGCCAACTGGGACCGCGCCCAGGCCATGACCCTCACCGAAGACTGGCTCAACGCCCACCCCAAAGGCATCAACGGTGTGATCGCTCAGAACGACGACATGGCCCTGGGCGCCGTACAGGCCCTCAAGTCCCATGGCCTTACGTCCAAGGACGTGCCCGTCACCTCCATCGACGGCATGCCGGATGCGATCCAGGCGGCGAAAAAGGACGAAGTCACCACCTTCCTGCAGGACGCCCAGGCCCAGTCCCAAGGCGCGCTGGACGTGGCACTGCGCGCCCTGGCCGGCAAGGACTACAAGCCGCAATCGGTGATTTGGGAGCGCTATGCCAAGGATGTGAAATGGGCCGACGGCACGGCCAAGAACTACATCCTGCCCTGGGTGCCGGTGACCAATGCCAATGCGGATGCGCTGTACAAGCAAGTCAGCGGCGGTAAGTAACGGTTTCGACCTATTGATGCATCACACATGTGGGAGCGGGCTTGCTCGCGAATGCGGTGTGCCAGGCAGCACATTCGTCAACTGATCCACCGCATTCGCGAGCAAGCCCGCTCCCACAGTGGATTTTCACCATTTTCGAAATGGAGTCATTCATGTCTGGTTTCTGGAACCAAGCCTTCGACCTCAGCGGCCGTTGCGCGGTGATCACCGGTGGCGCCGCCGGCATCGGCCTGGCCTGCGCCACCTTGCTGGCGGAACGCGGCGCCCGAGTGGCGCTGCTGGACCGCGATCCGGCCGTGGTCGAGGTGGCCGCTAGCCTGGGTGCCGGGCACCTGGGCATTGCCGTCGACCTCGGCCAGGTCGGCCAGATACAACCCACCATCGACCGTGTATTCGCGAATTTCCAACGCCTGGATTACCTGATCAACAGTGCCGGTGTAGTGCTGCTGGACAAGGCCATCGAGGTCAGCGAAAGCGCCTGGGACACCACCCTGGACATCAACCTCAAGGCCAGTTTCTTCGTGGCCCAGGCCTGTGCCAGACATATGCTCGCCCAAGGCAGCGGGCGCATCGTCAACCTGGCGTCCCAGGCCGCCGTGATTGGCCTGGACCGTCACGTCGCCTACTGCGCCAGCAAAGCCGCGATCGTCGGCATGACCAAAGTGTTGGCCATGGAGTGGGCGCCGCAGGTGAACGTTAACGCCATCTCCCCCACCATCGTCGAAACCGCCCTGGGCAAAAAAGCCTGGGCCGGCGAGGTGGGTGAACGGGCCAAATTGCAGATCCCGGCGGGGCGCTTTGCCCAGCCGGAAGAAATCGCCGGGCTGGCGCTGTACCTGCTCAGCGATGCCGCGCAGATGATCACCGGTGCCAACATGGTGATCGACGGCGGCTACAGCATTCAGTAATTCATCGTTATGTCATGAGGTTTTGTCATGTCCACCGTCACCGAACGCACACCTGAACAACTCGCCCCAAGCATCCCGAAAACCATGCAGGCCGTGGTCTGCCACGGCCCGGAAGACTACCGCCTGGAAACCGTCGACGTGCCCACCCCCGGCCCCGACGAGATCCTCACCAAGGTCGAGCTGTGCGGCATTTGCATGGGCGATATCAAGACCTATCGCGGCGCGCCGTCGTTCTGGGGCGATGCCGAGCAACCGCGCTACGTGAAACCACCGATGATCCCCGGCCATGAGTTCGTGTGCCGCGTGGTCGCCCTTGGCCCAGGCGCCGAGAAGCGTGGCGTGGCCGTGGGTGACCGGGTGATCTCCGAGCAGATCGTGCCGTGCTGGGGCTGCCGCTTCTGTAACCACGGCCAGTACTGGATGTGCCAGAAGCACGACCTGTATGGCTTCCAGAACAATGTGCAGGGCGCCATGGCCCAATACATGATCTTCACCAAGGAAGGCATCATCCACAAAGTGCCGGAATCCATCGCCCCCGATGAAGCGATCCTGATCGAACCCTTGGCCTGCTCGCTGCACGCAGCGGAGCGCGCCAACGTCGACCATGACGACATCGTGGTGGTTGCCGGCGCCGGCACCCTGGGCCTAGGCATCATCGGTGCGGTGCGGTTGCGCAACCCCAAAAAGCTCATCGTGCTGGACATGAAACCCGAACGCGCCGCCCTCGCCCTGCGGATGGGCGCCGACGAAGTGTGGAACCCGGCCGAAGTCGATGTGTTGGCGAAGATCCGCGAGATCACCGATGGCTACGGCTGCGACATCTATATCGAAGCGACCGGGCACCACAAGGCGGTGAACCAGGGCCTGGCGATGCTGCGCAAGCTGGGGCGCTTTGTGGAGTTCAGCGTGTTCAATGACGAGGCTACGGTGGATTGGTCGATCATCGGCGACCGCAAGGAGCTGGATATTCTCGGCTCGCACCTGGGGCCGTATATGTACCCCAGGGCCATCGACTTTATCGGCAACCGCAAAATCGACATGCGCGATGTGGTGACCCACAAGTTTGCGCTGGCGGATTTCAAGGAAGCGTTTGCGGTGATGGAGCGCGGCGATAAATCGCTGAAGGTTGTGCTCGAACCCTGATTGCAGCGACAACACACAACCCTGTGGGAGCTGGCTTGCCTGCGATGACGGTGCACCAGATAAAAATGCGCCAACTGACACACCGCCATCGCAGGCAAGCCAGCTCCCACAGGGGAATAGTGCCGCCCCTTAGAACAAGAACACAGGAACCCGCGTTATGAATCGAGTCATCAACGATCCCGACCAAGTGGTCGAAGACATGCTGCGCGGCATCCTGGTCGCGCACCCTGAACTGCGTCAGTACGAAACCAACCCACGGGTCATCGTCAAGGCCAGGCCATCCGCCCAAGGCCGCGTCGGCATTGTCACCGGCGGCGGCTCCGGGCATGAGCCGGCGTTTCTCGGTTATGTAGGCCCAGGCCTGGTGGATGCGGTGGCCGTCGGCGAGATTTTTTCCTCGCCCACCGCCAAAAGCTTTTTCGACGCCTTCCGCGCTGCCGACCATGGTGCAGGCGTTGCCTGCCTGTATGGCAACTACGCGGGCGACAACATGAACGTGAAGCTGGCGATGAAAATGGCCGCCAGCAAAGACATGCGCATCCGTACGGTGGTCGCCAACGACGACGTGGCGTCCGCGCCCAAGGCCGACATCGCCAAGCGTCGCGGCGTGGCCGGGGAGATCTTCATGTGGAAGATCGGCGGTGCCGCCGCTGCCCAGCATTACGACCTGGACGGCGTGATTCGGGTGGCACAGAAAACCGTCGACCACTGCCGCTCGATTGGTATCGGCCTTACACCGTGCACCATCGCCGCGGTGGGCAAGCCCAACTTCCAGATTCCCGACGGCCAGATGGAACTGGGTATCGGCCATCATGGCGAACCGGGCATTGAAGTCGTCCCGATTGAACCGGCCGCCGCCATGGCCGAGCGCATGCTGGCGCCGATCCTCGCTGACCGCGATTTCAGCCAGGACGACAGCGTGGTGGTGTTGGTTTCTGGCCTTGGCGCCACGCCGGTGATGGAGTTGTATATTTTCTACGCCGAGGTGGAAAAACAGCTCAAGGCCAAAGGCTTGAAGATTCACCGTTGCTACGTGGGCAACTACTTCACGTCCCTGGAAATGATGGGCGTGACCTTGACCCTGCTCGGCCTCGACGACGAGCTGAAAACCCTGATCGACCAACCCTGCCGCTCCATCGGCATGACCCAGGCGGAGTGAACCATGAGCCAGCATTTTTCCACCCATGACGGTAGCGCCATTGTCGCCGACCTGGTCAGCGTGATCGTGGCCAACCGTGAGTACCTCAGCGAAGTCGACGGCGCCATAGGCGACGGCGACCATGGCATCAACATGGCCAAGGGCTTTGCCCATTGCGGCCGCACGATCCAAGGCCGCCAACTGACCCTGGCCGAAGCCCTGGACGAACTGACCCTGAGCCTGATGGAAGGCATCGGCGGCTCCATGGGGCCGTTGTATGGCAGCCTGTTTATCGGCATGGCCGACGAAGTGCGCGGCCGTGAAGACATCGACGCCGCCACCTTTGCTCACCTGCTGCGCGGCGGCTTGACCTCGTTGCAGGACATCACCGAAGCGGGCGTGGGCGACAAGTGCTTGATGGATACGTTGATCCCGGCGGTGGAGGCTTTTGAACGGGCGCAGGCGTCGGGAGCGTCGTTCAACGATGCGCTCGAAGCGATGAAAAGCGCTGCTTCTCAGGGGCGGGATTCGACGAAGGACCTGGTGGCCAAGATTGGCCGGGCCAGTCGTTTGGGTGAGCGTTCGCTGGGGGTGCTGGATGCGGGGGCGGTGTCGTGCTGCCTGATCCTTACGCAGTTGGCGGACTCGATTAAACCCCGTTTGACCTGACATGGCCGAAAACCAATGTGGGAGCGGGCTTGCTCGCGAAGGCGGAGTGTCAGCCAGCAAATCTATTGACTGATATACCGCATTCGCGAGCAAGCCCGCTCCCACAAGGGATTACCTGGTTTTCAGTACTGGCTTACCAGAACCGCTGCTGGGTCAAGCGGCTCCACCAAGTCAACAGCACCCGGTCCACCGAACCGCTGGCCGCCAGGCCAACGCGCTCTTGCAGGCTCTTACGCTCGGCATAGTGCAGGTGGAACACTTCGGCAGTTTTTGCCTTGGTCGCCAGGTATTCGTCGCTGGTTTGCAGCTCATCGACCAGTTGCTTGTCGAGGGCGGCGACGCCCAGCCACACTTCACCGGTCGCGACCTCGTCAATCGCCAACTGTGGGCGGTAACGCGAAACGAAGTTCTTGAACAACTGGTGGGTGATGTCCAGGTCTTCCTGGAACTTCTCCCGACCCTTCTCGGTGTTTTCGCCGAACACGGTGAGCGTGCGCTTGTATTCACCGGCAGTCAGCACTTCAAAGTCGATGTCGTGCTTTTTCAGCAGGCGATTGACGTTGGGCAACTGCGCCACCACGCCAATGGAGCCGAGAATGGCGAACGGTGCGCTGATGATCTTCTCGCCGATGCACGCCATCATGTAGCCGCCGCTGGCCGCCACTTTGTCGATGCACACCGTCAATGGCACGCCGGCCTGGCGGATACGCGCCAGTTGCGAAGAGGCCAGGCCATAGCTGTGCACCATGCCGCCGCCGCTTTCCAGGCGCAACACCACTTCATCCTTGGGCGTGGCCAGGCTCAGCAGTGCGGTGATTTCGTGGCGCAGACTTTCGGTGGCCGAGGCCTTGATGTCGCCCTCGAAATCCAGCACGAATACCCGTGGCTTGGCCTCGGGGTTCTTCTTGTCTTTCTTCTTTTCGGCTTTGCTTTCGGACTTGCGCAGGGCCTTGAGCTGGTCTTTGTCGAGCAGGCTCGACTCCAGGCGCTCGCGCAAACCCTTGTAAAAATCATTCAGCTTGCTGACCTGCAATTGGCCGGCGGATTTACGACGACCTTTGCTGCGCAGTGCTGCAAAGCTGATCAGTACCACCAGAATAGCGACCACCAGGGTGACGGTCTTCGCCAGAAAGCTCGCGTATTCGGCCAGAAAATCCATATGTCTCCTTAAAAAAAGCACTGCGCCAGGCGCGGATGGCCCCAGCATACCGACGCCACCGCGAAGGAGCCAGTGATCAAACCGCCAGCAGGCGGGCTCCAACGCGCTTTTAAAACAAGCGTATGTTTTTTCATTGACAGCTCGCAGGCATCCTCATAACCTCGCCAGACTTTCAACGTACCGGGAAAACGGACGTGGGCAGCATTTATCTGATTCGACATGGCCAGGCCTCCTTCGGTGCAGACGACTATGACGTCCTCTCGCCCGTTGGCGTGGAACAAGCGCAAGTGCTCGGTCGCCACCTGGCAGACCTGGGCATTGCCTTTGACCGCTGCATCGCCGGCGACCTGCGTCGCCAGCAGCACACCGCCAGCGCCACGTTCGATCAGTACCGCGCCCTGGGCTTGCCGGTGCCAGCATTGGAAACAGACAGCGCGTTCAACGAGTTCGACGGCGAAGCGATTATTCGCGGCCTGTTGCCCGACCTGCTCGGCAGTGAACCGGATGCCGTGCATATCCTGCGCAATGGCCCGCAGAACCGCAGCGAGTTCCAGCGCATTTTCGCCCTCATCATCGAACGCTGGCTGGCCGGCACCTATGATCCACCGGGGCTGGAAAGCTGGCTGGGGTTTGTCGAGCGGGTCCAGGGTGGCTTGCAGCGCATCCTTGAAGCCGCGAACCACACCGACAAAATCGCCGTATTCACCTCCGGCGGCACCATCACCGCCCTGCTCCACCTGATTACCCGAATGCCTGCCGCCCAGGCCTTCGACATGAACTGGCAAATTGTTAACACCTCGCTCAACCACCTGAAGTTCCGTGGTCGCGAGGTGGCACTGGCTTCCTTCAACAGTCATGCCCACTTGCAACTGTTGAAGGCGCCGCAGCTCATCACTTTCCGATGAACTGCGGCCAACCGTGACCCCAAGGTCACTGGACTCTACCCTTAAGGATCGAAACCATGACTGACGTAGCTAAAGCAGTAGAAGCAATGAAAGCCAAATTCAACCCAAGCGCTGCCGTAGGCTTGGACCTGGTATTCGGTTTCCGTATCGACGACAGCAAGAATTTCTCGCTGGTGGTCAAGGACCAGACCTGCGAACTTAAAGAAGGCGAAAACCCTGACGCTCAGGTCACCCTGGTGATGGACAGCGAAACCCTGGAAGGCATCGTCGACGGTTCCACCGACGGCATGCAAGCGTTCATGGGCGGCAAGCTGCGCACCGAAGGCGACATGATGCTGGCGATGAAGCTGAGCGAGCTGTTCCCTTCCTGATTCACGGGCAACCCTGAATCCCTGTGGGAGCGGGCTTGCTCGCGAATGCGCAGTGTCAGCTAATGCATCAGGCACTGAACCACCGCATTCGCGAGCAAGCCCGCTCCCACATTTGGTTTGCCGATTGCTTAAGGTTTTGGTTGCAACAGTAACGCCACCAATGCACTCCAGCCGGTCTGGTGTGAAGCCCCCAACCCTCGCCCTGTCTCCCCATGAAAATACTCATGGAACAACACCAGGTCACGGCTGGCCGGGTCCTCCTGCAATTGCGCATACCCCGCCATCGACGGCCGCACCCCGTTTTCATCCCTGAGAAACAACCGCGTCAGCCGCTCGCTGAGGCTGTCAGCCACCTCCTCCAGTGACGCCAGATACCCACTGCCCGTCGGGTACTCAACGGAAAAATGCTCCGCGTAATAGCGATGAAACTCGCGCAACGATTCAATCAGCATGTAGTTCACCGGCATCCACAGCGGCCCGCGCCAATTGGAGTTGCCGCCGTACAAGCGTGAGTCGGATTCACCGGGTTGGTAACTGGCACACAGGGTGTCGCCATTCATCTTCAGCGCCAGGGGCTGCTCAGCGAAGGCCTTGGACAGGGCGCGCACGCCAAAGGCCGACAAGAACTCCTGATCATCCAACATGCGCCGCAGCAAATCCTTGGTGCGTTCACCGCGCAGCAGCGCCAGCAACAGGCGGTTGCCCTGCCCCGGCTCGGTCCAGCGCGAAACCAGCCTGGCTAGGTCTGGCCGATGATGCATAAAACCCAGCAGGCGCTCGCGCAAGCCTTCCAGGCCTTCGTGCTCGCGCTGTTCCAGCACCAGCACCGCGAACAGCGGCATTAACCCGACGATGGAGCGCAGGCGCACCGGTTCGCTCTGACCATCAGGGCGGTGCAGCACGTCGTAGAAAAACTGGTCCTGCTCATCCCACAAGCCTTCGGCGCTGTCATCGACGCGGTTGATGGCGCCGGCGATGTAGAGGAAATGCTCGAAAAACTTCACAGCAATATCCACATACACCCCATTACGCTTGGCCAGTTCCAGGCCGATGCGCATCAGGTCCAGGGCATAGGCCGCCACCCAGGAGGTGCCGTCGGCCTGGTCCAACTGGTAGCCCGGCGGCAACGTGGCCGAACGGTCGAACAAGGCGATGTTGTCCAGGCCCAGGAAACCGCCCTGGAACAGGTTGCGGCCCTCGGCGTCCTTGCGGTTGACCCACCAGGAGAAATTCAACAACAGCTTGTGAAAGATCCGCTCCAGAAAATCCATGTCACCCACGCCGGTCAGCGCCTTGTCCTGCTGATACACGCGCCAGCTAGCCCAGGCATGCACGGGCGGGTTGGCGTCGTCAAAGCGCCATTCATAGGCCGGCAATTGGCCGTTGGGGTGCATGAAGCGGTCCTTTACCAGCAACAACAGCTGTTGCTTGGCGTAACCAGGATCGATCAGCGCGATGGCCACTGCCTGGAAGCCTTGATCCCAGGAGGCGTACCACGGGTACTCCCAAGTGTCGGGCATGGAGAGGATGTCGAAGTTGGACAGGTGCCGCCAATGGGTATTGCGGATGTGCAAGCGCTCGGGCGGTGGCGCCGGCTGGGCCGGGTCACCGTCGAGCCACTGGTTCACGTCAAAATAGTACAACTGCTTGGACCACAGCAGGCCTGCCAGGGCCTGGCGTTGCACATTGCGCGCATCGTCATCGGTAAGGCCCTGTTGCAAGACCGCGTAGAAGTCATCGGCCTCCTGGCGGCGCTGTTCGAACAGCTTGCGCGCATTGACATCGGGCGAGTCCACAGGCGCAAAGCGCAGGTAAAGGGTTTTGCTTTCCTGGCCCGCCAGTTCAAGGGTGAAATGCGCGGCCACTTTGGTGCCCGCGTCCCGGCGAATGGCCGACTCAACCCCGCCCACCACGTAATCGTTGATCCCATCCTTGAACGGCCCCGGCGCCGGTTGCCCGTCCAGTTTGGGTCGGTTGGTCTGGTTTTCACAGAACAGCCATTGCACCCCCTCCTGGCCCCAGGCGCTGAGGTGGCGATCATCGAGTTCATGATGAAGGGCCAATACGCGCTCACCGTCCAGCGTCAAGCTGGGCTTGGGTGCATCGAGCGTCCAGCTCCAGTCATTGCGCGCCCAGAGCTGGGGCAGTACCTGCAGGCGTGTGGGTTGGTCCGAACGGTTATGCACGGTGACGCGCATGAAGATATCGTCGGGCTGATGCTTGGCGTATTCGACGCAGATGTCGCAGTAGTGGTTGTCTGCAAACGCACCGGTATCGAGGATTTCATACTCGGCGTCCGTCAGCCCGCGACGGGCGTTTTCGGCGATCAGGTCGGCGTACGGAAAGGCCGCATGGGGGTATTTGTAGAGCATGCGCATGTAGGCATGGCTCGGCACGCCATCGACGAAAAAGTACAGTTCCTTGACGTCTTCACCGTGGTTGCCTTCGGCGTTGTTGAGGCCGAACAGGCGTTCCTTGAGGATTGCATCGCGCTCGTTCCACAGCGCCAGGCCCAGGCACCAGCGTTGGGCCTTGTCACTGAAACCGGCCAAGCCGTCCTCGCCCCAGCGATAGGCGCGGCTGCGTGCGTGCTCATGGGGGAAGTAGGCCCAGGCGTCGCCGTCGGCGCTGTAGTCTTCGCGCACCGTGCCCCATTGGCGTTCACTCAAGTACGGGCCCCACTCGCGCCACCGCTCGGCGTGTTGCGTTGCCAGGCGCTGGCCTTCAATGGTGCCCAGCAGGTTGGTTGCGGGTTTGGCCGTCATCGGGTCCTCCTTCACCTACACAGTGAGGCGCAGTGTAGAGCGCAATGACGCCCGCTTGCACATGAAGACTTGGACGCAGGGTCAACTCATTCATTTGCAGAATGAAGTCCAGAGGAATCTTCGTTTGCAAGCCAGCCGGCGGCTCAACAAAATCAGGCAAAGGCCACGTTCATCGCTCCAGTCATCAGGAATTTTTCTATGCACGCCACCGCCCATGTCAGCCCCGACGAGATCCGCAAGGGTTTTTCCAAGGCCATGTCCGACATGTATCGAGATGAAGTGCCCTTGTATGGCGCGCTGCTGGAATTGGTGGCCGAGACCAATGCCCGCGTGCTCGACAGCGAACCGGCCCTGGCGCACCACCTGCAACGTACCGGCGAAATCCAGCGCCTGGACATGGAACGCCACGGCGCCATCCGCCTGGGCACCGCTGCGGAACTGGCAACCATCAGCCGTTTATTCGCGGTGATGGGCATGCAACCGGTGGGCTACTACGACCTCACCCCCGCCGGCGTGCCCGTGCACTCCACCGCCTTTCGCGCCGTACATGAACACGCGCTGCAAACCAGCCCGTTTCGCGTGTTCACCTCATTGCTGCGCCTGGAACTGATCGAAAACCCCGACCTGCGCGCCTTCGCCGAAAGCGCCCTGGCCAAGCGCTCGATCTTTACCGCCGAGGCCTTGGCCTTGATCGAACAAGCAGAAACCCAAGGCGGCTTGAATGCCAGCGACGCTGAGGCTTTTATCCGCCAGGCCCTGGAGACGTTCCGCTGGCACCACACTGCCACGGTCACCGGTGCCCAGTACCAGCAACTCAGCGACCAGCACCGCCTGATCGCCGATGTCGTCGCCTTCAAGGGCCCGCACATCAACCACCTCACCCCACGCACCCTGGACATCGACCAGGTGCAGGCCGCCATGCCCGGCAAAGGCATCACCCCCAAAGCCGTGATCGAAGGCCCACCCCGGCGCCAGTGCCCGATCCTGCTGCGCCAGACCAGCTTCAAGGCCCTGGACGAACCCATCGCCTTCACCGACGCCCACGGCAGCCACAGCGCGCGCTTCGGCGAAATCGAACAACGCGGCGTCGCGCTCACGCCTAAAGGCCGTGCCCTGTACGACCAACTGCTGAACGCCGCCCGCGACGAACTCGGCACCTTCCCCAATGAAGCCAACGCCGAACGCTATGTGCACTTGATGGAGCAGCACTTTCACGCCTTCCCCGATAACTACCCGCACATGCGCGAACAGGGCTTGGCGTATTTTCGCTACTTCGTCACCGATAAAGGCCTGGCAGCACGCAGCCAGGCCGACCAGCCCCGCACATTGGAGGGGCTGGTCAACGCCGGCCATGTGGCGGTGGAACCGCTGGTGTACGAGGATTTTCTGCCGGTCAGTGCGGCGGGAATTTTCCAGTCAAACCTGGGGGATGGGGCGCAGAGTCACTACGCAGGCAACTCCAACCGAGCGGCCTTCGAACAGGCGCTGGGGCGCAGGACGATTGATGAGTTGCAGTTGTATCAGCAGACGCAGCAGCGCTCTATGGATATATGCGTTGAAACGCTGTTGAAATGACTGGATGCACGCCCCAACGCCAAGCGTCACGGCCTTAATGGTAACC
>NZ_LYSO01000092.1:0-24931 GCF_001728935.1 Pseudomonas sp. AP42 | reverse complement strand
CGGGGCGCCTGAGATCAAAAGCAGATCAAGATCAAGAGCGACTCGCTTCGCATCGTGGTTACCGTCTGCTGCTACAGCCCCCAAAGTTGTGTAGATACCTATGCTGCGATAGCGAACTGTCAGTTGGCATATCAGTGCGCCCAACCGCCATCGCAGGCAAGCCAGCTCCCACAGGGGATTGCGCTTAACTGACTGGCATTGTGACAAGCCCCACAGTTAGTTCGGGTTTCAGGTTTCGGGTAGGGTAGACCCACCATCCACCACCAGCGTCTGCCCAGTGATATAGCCCGCCAGGTCAGAGGCCAGAAACACCATCGCCCCGGCAATATCCGCCGCTGCGCCCAGGCGTCCCAGCGGCACACGGCGCGCGATGCTGTCATTCACGGCCGCGTCGCCCAGGTTATCCATCGCCGGGGTGGCGATCATGCCCGGCTCTACGCCGTTGACCCGCACATTCAACGGCGCCAGCTCCAGCGCTGCATTGCGGATAAACCCATTCACCCCGGCCTTGGACGCCGCATAGTGGCTCAGCCCCGGATAACCGACACGGTTGCCGGTAACCGAAGACGTCACCAGCACGCAGCCCCCGCCTTGGGCGCGAAACCTCGGCAACGCCGCCTGGGTCAGCCAGAACAGCGCCGACAGGTTCACCGCCAGGGTGCGCTCCAGAATCGCTGGGGTGATGTCGGCAAAGGCGGTCAGCGGAAAGTACCCGGCGTTGTGCACCAGCACATCCAGTTGCGCCAAGCCTTGGACGCAAGCAAACACCGCTTCGGCATCCGCCAGGTCAACGCCAACGGCTTCCACTTGATAGCCCTGCGCGCGCAACTCGGCAGCCACGGCTTCAGCCTGTTCAAGCAGACGGTCGGCAATCACCACCCGCGCACCGCGTTCGGCAAAGGCTTGGACGATGCCCAGGCCAATGCCTTGGGCGCCGCCGGTGACCAGCACGAGCTGGCCGCTGAAATCCAGGTCACTGGGCATGGGCAGGCTCCAGGCGCGTAAACGCCAGCGTCGGCACGTCGACGATGCTGGAGCCACCGTCCGCCACCAAGGTGGCGCCGGTAATGATCGAGGCGTCGTCGCTGGCCAGGAAGCGGCACACCTTGGCGATCTCGTCGGCACGGGCGGCGCGCCGCAGCGGTACATCGGCACACACCCGTGCATAGGCCTGCTGCAAGGTCTCGCCGTACGCCTCCATCAACGGCTGCATCTCGGCGTCGGCCATCGGCGTGTGCACCCAGCCTGGGCACACCGCGTTCACCCGCACGCCATGGGGCCCATAGTCACGGGCCAGCGAGCGGTTGAGCCCAAGCAACGCATGCTTGGCGGTGGTGTAGCCACACACCTCGGGGCCTGCTGCCAATGAGGCGATGGAGCCAATCAGCACCATGTTCCCGGCGCTTTCCTGCAACAGCGGCAGGCAGGCGCGAGCGCTGTAGAACGCACTGTCGAGGTTGCTGCGCAGTGCGCCTTCCCAGGTGGCCGGGCTGGTCTGGGTCGCGCTGCCCAGGCCGTGGCCACCGGCACAGGCCAGCAGCACATCGAGGCGCCCGAAGTGGGTGCGGATTTGCTGGATGAAACCGTCCCAGGTGTCCGGGCAGGCGGCATCGCCCACCAGGATCAGCCCGCCGGTGTCCTGCGCCAACTGTTCCAGTGGCTCACGGCGCCGACCGATCAGCACCAGCTGTGCGCCTTCCTGTGCGTACAAACGTGCGCAGGCGGCGCCGATGCCGGTGCCGGCCCCGGTGATCACCACCGTGCGCGGCTCAGTCACGGGGGTACTCCGTGCGGTTGAGCACCTGGCAATAGGAACTGATCGGGAAGTTCGACAACGCGTCGAAGGACGCCCCGGCATAGCCGAAGATCTTGCCGTCGCTGCGGTGCTGTTGCAGGTCGATCAGCACCAGGCCGAGGGTCGGCACGATCTTCTCCTGCCAGACGAACAGGTACAGCTGTTCGGCGATTTTGTAGTAATGGCAGCGGTCGGTGTCGCACAGGCCTTTCTCCACGCCCTCAAGGCATTGCCAGGCGTAGAACCGTGGGTTGAGGTAGATGTGTTCGTAGACCTCGCTGGGGCTGTAGCGATAGTGGTTGCGCAGGCCGACCAACTCGTCGGTGGGGGCGTGCAGGCAGTGGCCATCCTGCCACGGCCGGTCGAGGCTGCCGTGGAGGAAGTCGACCTGTACCGAGGTCAGCGGTTTGCCGGCCAGGGCGCGGTGGTACAGGCCTTCGTGGGTCTCTGCCGGTTCTGGCATACGGCCAATCACGGCGGTAAAGGAGGCAGTTGGCGTGTCCAGCACCAGACTGATCGACCAGCTTTGCCCAGCCTCGTGCTTGATAAAGTCCACCAGGTACAGGCCCGGGCGAATCGAGCTGGCGCGGTAGGCGGCGCTGCCGCTGGAGTGGCCATCGGCGGCGTGCCAGGCCAGGCGCTCTTGTTCGAAACGGTGTTCGATCTGCCAGCCATTGGCAAAGTGCAGGGTGAACGTCTGGCCGGCCAGGTCGGCCAGGTTCGGCAGAATGAACGCTTCGGGTGCAAAACCCTCAGCCAGGGCGCCTACGGTGATCCAGTCAGATGAATTCGACATGGCAACGCCTCCCTTACACGATGGCGAAGTAGTGTTTGACGAAACTTTCACTGACCACTTCCCACAGCACGGGCGTGCCTTTGGTTACGAACCAGCTTTCACCGGCCTTGTAGCGGGTGGACTGGCCGGTGGATTCATCGGTGAGTACCACTTCGCCGGTGACTATCGTGGCCTGTTCGGCGAACGGGTAAACCATGCGGAACTTGCCCTGGGTGGTGCCGAAGTACGCACTGCTGACCGCATCGGTGGGCGCGCCGAAGGTCATCTTGCCGAAGGCGCGTACTTCGCCTTCGAGGATTTGCGAGCCGAGGTCGGCCACGGTGCCCCAGGCGTCGAGTTCCGACAGCTGGACGTTGTGTTTGATAGCGGTAAGGGTCATGGCAGATGCTCCTGATACATACGAGATTTTTGTAGGAGCGAGCTTGCTCGCGAAGAGCGTCCTGACACCGCGATTCACCGCAATGCCCGCGTTATCGTTGACGTTCTTCGCGGGCAAGCCCGCTCCTACAGGGGTTAGCGGCGACCGTTCCAGTAGCCGGAAAGTTGGTGCCAGGATTTGCCCGCCGTCAGCAGCAGGGGGCGAATCGCGTCCTTGCCGATGATGGTGGGGCGGGGGATTGAACTGACCAGGTCATAACGCGCCGAGCCTTCGCTCATGCCTTCGGCCAGTACCTTGCAGATGATGTGGCTGGGGGTGACACCAAAGCCGGAATAGCCCTGCACGAAAAACGCATTGCTGCGCCCCGGCAAGGTGCCCACCTGCGGGAACAGGTTCGGGCTGCACGCCATCGGGCCGCCCCAGGCCAGGTCGATTTTCACGTCCTTGAGGTAGGGGAAAATCTTCAGCATCAGCTGGCGGTTCCAGGCTTTCAGATCGCCGGGAATGTGCTCCACCAACGGCGTGGCGGCGCCGAACAGCAGGCGGTTTTCATTGGTCACGCGGTAGTAGTCGATCACCGGGCGGATGTCGCTATACGCCCCACGGATCGGGCTGATGCGCTGGATCAACTCTTCGGACAACGGCTCGGTCATCATCTGGAACGCGTAGGTGTTGATGGTCGAGCGGTGCAGTTCCGGCTCCAGCTTGTTGAGAAAGCTGTCACAGGCCCACAGCAACTTGCTGGCGCGTACCGAACCGCGACCGGTGCGCACGGTGATGCGCTCGCCGTAGCTGACTTCCAGCGCCGGGCTGTTCTCGAAGATTTTCACACCATGGCTGACCAGCGCGGTGGCTTCGCCCAGCAGCAGGTTGAGTGAATGCACATGCCCGCCGCCCATGTGCAGCAGGGCGCTGGTGTAGGCGGTGGAGCCGATGATCTGCTGCACGTCAGAGCCGCCCAGAAAGCGGATTTCGTGCTGGCTGTTGATCGACTTGAAGTCCTTCTCCCAGGCGCGCAGGGTTTTTTCCTGGCGGGCGTTGAAGCCCATGTAGCCGTAGCCGTGGCAAAAGTCCGCGTCGATGTTGTACTTGGCGATGCGGTTCTTGATGATGTCGGCGCCCAGGTCGCTGATCTCGAACACCTGGCGCAGGCCGTCTTCGCCCACGTCCTTCTTGATCTTCTCCAGGTCATGGCCGATGCCTGCCATGATCTGCCCGCCGTTGCGGCCCGTGCCGCCAAAGCCCAGGTAGCGCGCTTCAAGCACCACAATGTTGGTGATGCCTTTTTCCGCCAGCTCAAGGGCCGTGTTGATCCCGGAAAAGCCGCCGCCGATGACCACGACGTCCGCGTCGATATCCTGTTCCAGGGTGGGGAAGCTGAGGTTGTATTTCTTGGTAGCGGTGTAGTACGTGGGGGTTTCGATGTTGATCATGGCGCAGCCTGAAAAAGTGAAGGAAGGCGCTAAAGCGGATGCCTCCATTAGGGCCCCTGGCGGGCTGGAAGTCTTGATCCTGCGTGCCCGGGTTTTTGATTCAGCGCGCCACGGGCGAGGGCACCTATAAGTTATAGCGCGCTCGCCGGCCGGGAATGTTAGAGTTTCGTTAAACTATTAACTAAATACTTCGTGACCCTGAGCCCTATGTCCACACCTCGACAATCCCTGACCCTGGCCTTGCTGCAAGCGCGCGAGGCCGCGATGAGTTTTTTCCGTCCTTCCCTGAATGAACACGGCCTGACCGAACAGCAATGGCGCATCATCCGCATCCTTGAACAGCACGGTGAGTTGGAGATCTATCAACTGGCGGAGCTGGCCTGCATCCTCAAGCCGAGCATGACCGGCGTGCTGGTGCGCATGGAAGCGGCCGGCATGGTGCACCGGCGCAAGGCCGAACAGGACCAGCGCCGGGTGCTGATTACCCTGGCGGACAAGGGCAAGGCGAGTTTCGAGTCCATGAGCCAGTGCATGGAGGCCAACTATCAGCGTTTGCAGGATCAGTTGGGCGCAGAGAAATTCCAGACCTTGTTGGGGTTGCTGGATGACTTGAAGAACATCAAGCGATAAACCAACAGCTGAATCACCACCGATCAACTGTGGGAGCTGGCTTGCCTGCGATAGCGCCGGGTCAGCTGGCTTATCTGTCGGTGACACACCGCTATCGCAGGCAAGCCAGCTCCCACATGGATTTCAGTAGACACCACCGGTATTGGCAGCCACAGGTACGCCTTTGAACTTCCCGGCCAGGCTTTGCAACCCGCGCATCAACACCGAGGTATCCACCCCCACCGCCACGAACGTTGCTCCCAGCTCGATATAGCGCCGTGCGAGATTTTCATCGGCGCTGAGAATCCCCGCGGCCTTACCCGTTCGAACAATACGCACGATGGCATCCTCAATCGCCGCCTGCACTTCAGGGTGCCCCGGGTTACCGCGATGCCCCATGGCCGCGCTCAAATCCGCAGGGCCAATGAACACCCCGTCCACGCCTTCGACGGCGGCGATGGCGTCCAGATTGGTCAGGCCCTCGGCGTTCTCAATCTGCACCAGCAGGCACATCTGCGCATCGGCCTGGTCGAGGTAGTCGGTGATGCTGTTCCAGCGCGAAGCGCGGGCCAGGGCGCTGCCGACCCCGCGAATACCCTGGGGCGGGTAGCGCAGGGCGCGCACCAGTTCCCGGGCCTGGGCGGCGCTTTCTACCATGGGCACCAACAGCGTCTGCGCGCCGATATCCAGCAGTTGCTTGATCAGCGCCGTGTCGCCGATCACCGGGCGAATCAACGCCTGGCTGGGGTAGGGCGCGATGGCCTGTAGCTGCGCGAGCATGTCTCCCAGTTGATTGGGCGCATGTTCGCCGTCGATCAGCAGCCAGTCGAAACCGGCGTTGGCGGCCAGTTCGGCGCAGTAGGCGTTGGCTAGGCCCAGCCACAGGCCGATCTGTACGTCGCCGTTGTGCAGGCGTTGCTTGAAGCGGTTGACAGGCATGTCCATGACAGCACTCCTGGGTTCAGACGAAGCGGCAGGCAATCGAGCCGAGCAGGTCGTAATCGACGTGGAAGGTATCGCCAGGGCGGGCCGCGACCGGGCGGGTAAACGAGCCGCCGAGAATCACCTGGCCGGGCAGCAGGGTGACGTCATAGGGCGCCAGCTTGTTGGCCAGCCACGCCACGCCTTTGGCCGGGTGGTTGAGCACCGCCGCCGACACCCCGGACTCCTCGATCACGCCATTGCGATACAGCACCGCCGGCACCTTGCGCAGGTCGATCTCGGTGGGGCGCACGGCGCGGCCGCCGAGCACCACACCGGCATTGGCGGCGTTGTCGGAGATGGTGTCGAACACCTTGCGGGTGGCGTTGGTGTGGGGGTCGACCTGCTGGATGCGGGCGTCGATGATTTCCAGCGCCGGGATCACCCATTCGGTGGCGTCGAGTACATCGAACACCGTGCAGTTGGGGCCCTTGAGCGGCTTGCCGAGGATGAAGGCCAGTTCCACTTCCACCCGGGGCACGATGAAGCGCTCGAAGGGGATGTCGCTGCCTTCGTCGAAAAACATGTCGTCGAGCAGGGCGCCGTAATCGGGTTCGGTGATATTCGACGACACCTGCATCGCCCGAGAGGTCAGGCCGATCTTGTGGCCCTTGAGCGTGCGCCCGGCCTTGATCTTTTGCGCGACCCATTCACGCTGGATGGCGTAGGCGTCCTCGATCGTCATGCCGGGGTAGTCGAGGGAAAACTGACGCACCTGTTCGCGGCTGCGTTCGGCACGGTCCAGGTGGGCGGCGGCCGCGAGGATTTGCTGGGAGTCGAGCATGGCAACGGTCTCTAGTGTGGGTTGACGATGGCGGCCTGGGTGCGCAGCACCAGCAAGCCACCGAGGGCGATAAACAGGGCAAGTACGTACAAGGCCAGGCTGGCGCTCTGGGTGGCGTCGCGCATCCAGCCGATCAGGTACGGCGCGAGGAACGCCGCGATGCTGCCGAACGAGCTGATCATGGCGATGCCCGCCGCCTGGGTGGTGTGGGAAAGAAACGCCGGCGGCAGTTGCCAGAACATCGGCAGCGCGGCACTGGCGCCCATGCCGGCGACCACCAGCCCGCTCATCACCAGCAGCGCATTGCCGGGCGCCAAACCCGCCACGGCGATACCGAGCGCCGCCATCAGCAGGGGCACGCACAGGTGCCAGCGGCGCTCGCGGTGGCGATCGGACGAGCGCCCGCAGCCGAGCATGAAGAAGCAGCCGGCCAGGTACGGCACGGCGCTGAGCAAGCCGACCTGGCTGTCACGGCCGATGCCGGCGCCGTGGATCAGGGTGGGCATCCAGAACGCCAGGGTATTGACCGCCAGCATCACCGCAAAGTACACAGCCACCAGCAGCCACACCTGCGGGTCTCGCAGGATGCCGCCGAACGAGGTGATGGTCTTGCGCTGTTCCTCGTTGCTCAATTGGGTGCGCAGTTGCTGTTTTTGCTCGGCAGTCAGCCAGTGCACCGACTCGAAGCTGTCCGGCAACCACTTGAGTACCACCAGCCCCAGCAGCACCACGGGCGCGCCTTCGATCAGGAACATCCACTGCCAGCCGCGCAGGCTGCCGACGTCGTGGAAGTTCTCCAGGATCGCCCCGGAAATCGGCCCGCCCAACACCCCGGCCATGGGCACCGCAATGGCAAACAAGGCAGTGACCTGGGCGCGACGGCGCGCCGGGTACCAGCGGTTGAGGAACACCAGGATCCCCGGGAAAAACCCGGCCTCGGCCACCCCCAGTAGAAAGCGCAGCACGTAGAACCCGCGCGCGCTCTCCACCCACAGCATGCCGGTGGAGAGCAGGCCCCACACCACCATCAGGCAGGCGATCCAGCGCCGTGGCCCGACGCGGTCCAGGGCGATGTTGCTGGGCACGCCGAACAGCGCGTAGGCGATGAAGAACAGGCCGGCGCCGAAGCCGTACACGGTGTCGCTGAAGTGCAGGTCGCTGCTCATCTGCATCTTGGCAAAGCCGATGTTGATGCGGTCCAGATGGGCAAACAGGTAACACACCAGCAACAAGGGCATCAGGCGCCAAGTCACCAAACGATGGGTGCGGTCGTGCTCGGCAAGCTGCAGGCTTGCAGTGGAATGGGCTGTGCTCATGGTGGTGTTCTTTTTGTTGTAGGAGCGAGCTTGCTCGCGAAAAACGTTAACGAAAACGCAGCGTTGTTGGGTCCGCGGTGCCTGTGGGTTTTTCGCGAGCAAGCTCGCTCCTACAGGGGAGAGGCGGGGGCGTTTCAGCTTGCCGGGTTGTTCAGGAACGCATGCACATTGTTCTGCTTGAAGTTGAGCTGCGGGTGCAGCTCGATCATCTCGAACGACAGCGCCAACAAGCGCTGCGCCTGCAACTCGGCGAAGTGCTCGGTAATCACCGCGAACACTGCTTGGGCGACTGCTTCGCGGGTTACCAGGTCGCGGCCGTGGCCGACCTTGAGGGTCATGTGCACAAAGGCATAGTCGTGCTTGCCGTCGGCCATGCGCCATGTGTCCAGGCGCACGCCGCGACTGCGAATGCCGCCCAGCGGAAACACACCGCTGTCGCCCAGCACGCGGTGGACTTTTTCAAACAGACCGGGCAAGTCGGCCTGCGGTTCGAGGTTGTCGGTGTACTCAGCGATAAAGTGCGGCATGGGGCTCTCCCAGGGTTAAAGCGGGAAAATTGCGTTGATCTGGCCGGTGCCCGAACTGCCGAACGGCGGCGTGATGATCTCGGCCGGCTTGGCATAATCCGGCCCACCCAGCAGGCCCAGGAGCATGGCGGTGTCGTGCATCTTGCCTTCGCCAAAACAGTGTTCGGCGTAGTCGGGTAGCATGGCGCAGAACTCCTTGAAGCGACCTTGCTTCCACATTTCCACGACATGCAGGTCCACCTGCTTGTCGAATTCGCGGGTCCAGTTGTGGATATTCGCCTCAGCCTCGCGGTCGTCCGAGAACCGATGGGACAGCGAGCCGGAAGCGAGCACCAGCACCTTGCGGTCGCTCTTTTCAATCGCCCGGCGCACGGCGGCGCCGAAGGCGAAGCTGTCTTCCAGGCGATGCCAGGCGCACCAGGCGGCGATGGAAATCACCTTGAATTTCTCTGCGTCGGGCACCCCCATATGCATGTAGCGCATGGGCACCAGGGTGCCGTATTCCAGCTCCAGGCTCGGGATGTTATGGGCCATGCTGCGCACGCCGGCCAGGTTGGCTTCGGCGGCGATCAGCTCGCCCAGTTCGGGGCAGCCGGGGTAGGCGTAGTCCATGTTCTTGATGAAGTGCGGCAGCTCGTTGCTGGTGTAAGTGCCCTGGAACTGTTCACCGCCATTGACGTGATAACCGCTGTTGACCAGCCAGTGCACGTCGAACACCACTGCAGTGTCGGCCCCCAGTTCGCGGGCACGTCGGCCGATTTCCTTGTGCCCGGCAATCGCCGCTTCGCGACAGCCGTGATGCTTGCCGGGCAGTTCCGACAGGTACATCGACGGTACGTGGCAGATCTTCGCTGCCAGAACCACTTCGCCCATGATGACTCTCCTGAATAATTATTCTTGTATGGCCTATGAGGTCCCTGTGGGAGCTGGCTTGCCTGCGATGGCATCGACTCGGTACGGCTGAACGACCGCGGTGTCTGCATCGCGGGCAAGCCCGGCTCCCACAGGAGGCTTGTTTGATCCTGGGCTACACGCCCCAGCGTGGAATGTGATGACTGCCCATGGAAATACACACGTTCTTGATCTCGGCAAACACTTCGAAGCTGTACTGGCCACCTTCACGCCCGGTGCCCGAGCCTTTGACCCCGCCGAACGGCTGGCGCAAATCCCGCACGTTCTGGCTGTTGATAAATACCATGCCCGCTTCGATACCGCGCGCCAGGCGGTGGGCCTTGCCGATGTCCTGGGTCCAGATGTAGGAGGCCAGCCCGTACTCGGTGTCGTTGGCCAGTTGCAGCGCCTCGGCTTCATCCTTGAACGGAATCAGGCACACCACCGGGCCGAAGATTTCTTCCTGGGCGATGCGCATCTGGTTGTTCACGTCGGCAAACACGGTCGGCTGGATAAACTGGCCGCGGCGGAGGTGCGCCGGCAAGTTGGCCGGGCGCTCCAGGCCGCCGGCCAGCAGCGTGGCGCCTTCCTCCAGGCCGATCTTGATGTAGCCGGTGACCTTGTCGTAATGAGCCTGGGTGATCATCGAGCCGACCTGGGTGTTCGGGTCCTGAGGGTCGCCGACGATCAGGCGCTTGGCCCGCGCCGCGAACTCGGCGACAAATTGTGGGTAGACGCTTTCCTGGATAAAGATCCGGCTGCCAGCGGTGCAGCGCTCGCCATTGAGGGAAAAGATCGTGAACAACGCAGCGTCGAGCGCGCGTTCCAGGTCGGCGTCTTCAAAAATCAGCACCGGCGACTTACCGCCCAGTTCCATGGAGTACTTTTTCAGGCCAGCGCTCTGCATGATTTTCTTGCCGGTGGCGGTGCCGCCGGTAAAGGAAATCGCCCGCACGTCCGGGTGGCGCACCAGTGCATCGCCAGCGGTGGCGCCGTAGCCCTGGATCACATTGAGCACGCCGTTGGGGATCCCGGCTTCCACCGCCAGGCGCCCCAGTTCATTGGCCGTCAGCGGCGACAGCTCCGACATCTTCAACACCGCCGTATTGCCCAGCGCCAGGCACGGCGCGGTCTTCCAGGTGGCGGTCATGAACGGCACGTTCCACGGCGACACCAGCGCGCACACGCCTACCGGCTGGTACAGGGTGTAGTTGAGCATCTGGTCGTCCACCGGGTAGGTGTGGCCGTCCATGCGGGTGCAGACTTCCGCGAAGAAGTCGAAGTTGTGCGAGGCACGCGGGATCAACACATTTTTGGTCTGATGGATCGGCAGGCCGGTATCGAGGGTTTCCAGCTCGGCCAGGTGGGGCACGTTCTGTTCGATCAACTCGCCCAGTTTGCGCATCAAGCGTGCGCGCTCCTTGGCTGGCGTATTGGCCCACTTGGGAAACGCCGCCTTGGCCGCCGCCACGGCCTGCGCGACTTCTTCGGCACCGCCGCTGGCCACTTCGCCGATGGCCTCGCCGGTGGCCGGGTTGTAGTTGATAAAGGTGTCTTTGCTTTCGACCTCACGGCCGTTGATCCAGTGTTTGATCATGGTGCTCAAGCCTCTTTGCGCGCGGAGAAAAACTCCGTTTCACTGACAATACGGTTGACCAGGCGGCCCACACCTTCGACTTCCACCACTACTTCATCGCCCGGCACCACATCGGCCAGGCCCTCGGGCGTGCCGGTGGCGATCATGTCGCCCGGTTGCAGGGTCATGAAGCTGGACAGGTATTCGATGAGGTAGGGGATATCGAAAATCATGTCTTTCGTGCTGCCTTCCTGGCGCAGTTCGCCGTTGATCCAGGTGCGCAGCTTCAGGTTGCCTGGGTTCGGCACATCGGCCACGTCGACGATCCATGGGCCGACCGGGGTGGTGGCGTCGCGGTTTTTCACGCGAAGGTTAGGGCGGTAGTAATTCTCGAGGTAGTCGCGGATCGCATAGTCGTTGCACACCGTGTAACCGGCCAGGTAGTCCAGGGCGTCGGCGCGTTTGACGTTGCGCGCGGTCTTGCCGATGACCGCCACCAGCTCGCACTCGTAGTGCATGTAGGCGACGTTGTCCGGGCGCCAGGTGAGCTGGCGGTGGCCGGTGTAGGTGCCCACCGATTTGATAAAGGCCAGCGGTTCGGTCGGCGGTGTAAAGGCCAGTTCGGCGGCGTGGTCGGCGTAGTTCAAACCCAGGGCGAACATGTTGCCGGTGGCGGGTGGCAGCCATTGCACCTGGTCTTCGGCCAGCAACCGCCCATCCTCCAGACGTACGCTGCAGTCGGCTTGCACCAGCACGTTGTGGGTTGCACCTTCAAAACGGATACGTGCGCGTTTCATGCTGATGCCTCTGCTGCAATGGTGTTGCTCAGGCGGCCAATGCCGGTGATGTCGACCTCGACCTGATCGCCTGGCTGTACATCCACGCGGCCGTCCGGGGTGCCGGTGATCAGCACGTCGCCGGGGTACAGGGTCATGAACTCGCTGATCTCGGCGATCAATTGCGGAATGTCCCGTACCCAGTCCGCGGTGGAGCTTTCTTGGCGCAGCTCGCCATTGACGAACAGCTTGAGGCTCAGTTGGTTGGGGTTGGCGACTTGATCCCGCGCAATCACCTGCGGGCCCAGGGCGCAAAAACCATCGCGGCATTTGGCTTTGACGGCGGGGCGGTAGTAGCTGTCTTCCGGCAGGCTGAATTCATTCACCACCACATACCCGGCCACATGGGCCATGGCGTTCTCCAGGCTGACACGGCTGGCGCGCTGGCCGATTACCACGCCCAACGCCGGGCCCGGTTGCAGGCGTTCGCCCGCAGGCTGCAGCACGACGCCGCCATGGCCATTGCGGGTGTTGGGCGTCTTGATAAATAGCACCGGCTTGGTCGGCGGGTTCTGGTAGGGCGCCTGTTGGAAGGCGGCGAGATGCTGGTCCAGCAGGCCCTGGAAGTTCAGCGCAACGCCGAACAGGGTGCCGCTGGCAACATCATGCAGGGTACGGCTCATGCGTTTCTCCTGGCGGTGACGACGGCTGCATAGGCAGTTCGTTAAGTTGTTAACGTTATAATTAATATGTTAACTACCGTCAAGCGTGGCACACTGCGCTGGCCTCACAACAACAAGAAGAGAGCCCCGTGAAGCCGATCCCCAACATCAACATCGGGCAGGTCTACGACCAGCGCTACAGCGATGCCGAGGTGCATTACGACAAGCTCGGCAACCTGGCGGGTTTTTTCGGGCGCAATATGGCGGTGCATCGCCATGACCGGTTTTTCCAGGTGCATTACGTCAAGAGTGGCGCGGTGCGTGTGTATCTGGATGACCGCCAGTACGTTGAATCGGGGCCGATGTTTTTTCTCACGCCGCCTACGGTGGCTCACGCTTTTGTCACCGAAGCGGATGCCGATGGGCATGTGTTGACGGTGCGCCAGCAGCTGGTATGGAGTTTGATCGACGCCGATCCCAGCCTTGCCTCCGGTGCGGCCTGCGTGGCCTTGACCGGGGATGCCGAGGGGCTGGAGCAACTCTTCGAGGCACTGTGCAGTGAGATCAACGCTGAACGGGCAGGGCGCGCCGCCGCCCTCGACAGCCTCACAAAGCTGATCATGATCCGCCTGCTGCGACTGTGCGCCCACGCCCAGCCGGCACGCCCGACAGCCCATGAAGACCTGCGCATCTTCCATCGTTTCAACGAGCTGATCGAAGCCCACTACCTGGAACATTGGCCGTTGGCGCGTTATGCCGAAAGTATTGGCGTGACCCAGGCGCGGCTCAATGAAGTGTGCCGGCGCATAGCCGACCTGCCCTCCAAGCGCCTGATCCTGGAGCGGCTGATGCAGGAGGCCAAGCGCCTGCTGTTGTTTACCGGCAGTTCGGCAAATGAAATCTGCTACCAACTGGGGTTCAAGGACCCGGCGTATTTCAGCCGGTTTTTCTTGCGGTATGCGCAGATGACGCCGGGGGAGTATCGGGTACGGCAGGCGGGGATGCGCTGATAAGGGGTCGGACAAAAAACGCAACGTTGAGGAATTGGCTGATAGTGGTCCGTTAAGTGAGAAGGATGGTGTTACCTGTCGAGCCGGAACCTTTCCCCCCGCCTGGCCACGCAAGAGGACTTGTTCAGTGCCGGGTTCGGCAGTGGCAGTGGGCAAGTAGTGCTAGACAGTTTGCGATTATCCTCTTTCGATCAAATGAGACGCCCTACCATGCTCACGCACACTCAGCCTGCTTATTCTCCTGCGCACTCAACGTTTACATCGCCTGGTAAAACCCGTGATCAGGCAGTGACAGATCGACCCAATCACGTTGGTAAATTACCGGCACATTCTCCGATTGGCCCACGTGTTAACTCAAACCGGGACGCAGAGCTGGGGGAGCTGTTGAAGTTGTTGGGTACATTAGTGGTGTCACTTAAAACCTGGATGAGCAGGGAGAATGAGGCGCCGAAACCACAGCCACCCGTTACGGCTTACCCAATTCCACTTGTGAGGTCACCGCACAGGCCGCTGGTTAATACCGTGCCGGCACCGGACACCGTTCCAACCATCAGGCGTGAGTGGAAAGAACAATTGGCACCGTTCATGAACCGGTCGAACCTGGCCAGTACCCGTAACGCGTTGGATACCGAACTTATTGAGATGTTCTCAGATAAAAACTATGAGCCAATCACTGCGTTTATGTCTGAAAAACCCAAAGGTCAAAAGCCTGACGATCTGCGCAATGGGTTGCGTGCCACGTATGAGAACTTTCCTTATCTGGGTGCTCTGGGCCGAGAGGAGCACGTGGCCGCGATCAAGGTAGCGATGGCCACGTTCGGGCAAAGCCCAGCCGGGATTTTCAAGCACGTCGCCAAACATGGTGACCACTATGACGTGACGATGCGAGACGGCTTCAAGCTGACAATCACCGTTGAAGAACTTGAACTGGCGGCCAAGGCGGCAAAGTTCAGTGGCGGCGATGAAGGCATGGTCAAGGATGCGCAATTTCTGTTTGCTGTGATGAGCAAGCGTCAATACCGGGAGCTTGAGCGCGACAGCGCAACGGACCCCTTCATGAGCCTGTACGGCAAAGACAGTGCGTACCACGCCCATCGCACTTATCCCGGTGTGCTGTCGGGGGCCGGAGGCGGCATCGACGGTGATACGGCGCTGTCCTATCTGGGGCTTAAAGAACATCTGCAGGTCATCGATGCCCGTGCATTGGGCACGCAGGTCGGCGTGCCATTGGACAAGGGCGCACGAAACAAGAACGGCGTGATTATTGAGGGCGTGATGGAGGGGCAGTTATATAACACGCCAGTTTCACCGTCATTGAAGGTGGTCACGCTTCGCGGGTGATTTACAGTATTTAGTGAATAATAGGGGTTATTCAACATGTTAGTGTCTTCTGTTAACACTGCTGCTTTTGGTCATGCCAGGGCAAGCGACGCCGTCACTTCTTCACGTGTTTTGCCCTTCGCCAACGCCTCTGCCCCGACTGGAACTTCTGAACAACTCAGTCGCCTGGTAGGCGAATTGGAGCGTTTGTTGGCGCTGTTATCTGTGCGGTTAAAACCTGAAGTCAATTCAACACCTTTGCCTGCGCAGGTTTCCGATAACCGCACCATCAGACGTGACGAGTTCTTGAAAGGTACGCCTGCAAATACGGGTATCAAGCCTGGTGATATTTTCAAAGACTTTTACCAATTGGCCGAAGGTAATTGCGTGACGATATCTGCGATTAAAGCCGCGGTGATGAGGTTCGGCCATAACCCTCACGGTATTTACAAAACCATTGAGGCCACCGATAGCGGCTATCGCATTGTCATGCGCGATGGGTTCAAGCTGCACATCACCCATGACGAACTGAAGCAGGCCAAGGCCGGCGCCAACTTCGGCACCGACCGGCCCAACGATGTTCTGGTCAATGCGCAGTTTTTATACGCTGTCAGTGCCAAACGCGCCTATCTTGAAAATAATGACGGGGAGGCCAACAAGAGCTTTGCCGCCGCCATGCTCAGCCTCAATGATGGTGAGTACCCGGGGCAGGCGTTGCGTCGCCTGGGCTTGAAAGACTTCGTTGCGCCCGCAACCCTCCAGGACTTCCTCAACGGCGCCATCGGCACGGTCAACAGCGGGTTTCATTCGATGGCCGCTGTGGGCGGCTTCGTGGACAGTTATGGGCACAAACAGCCGCTGGATAACCGCGACGCGAACCGTTACGCCGCGGCTGGGCTCAAGTTGCTCTAACGTGCAGCCGCCAGGTTTGGCCACTCACTCCACGCACCACCCAGCGCCGTATACAGATTCACCTCGGCGACCAACTGCGCCAGTCGGTCCACAATCAGCGCCTGTTGCGCGCTGAACAGCGAACGCTGCGCATCGAGGAACGTCAGGTTGCTGTCCACGCCACTGCGGTAGCGGTGCTGGGCCAGGTTGTAATAGGTCTGGTTGGCCTCGACGAAATCCCGTTGCGCCGCCAGTTGGTCGTTGAAGGTCTGGCGTGCGGCGAGGCCGTCGGCCACTTCCTGGAAGGCAGCCTGGATGGATTTTTCGTACTGGGCCACGGTGATGTCTTTTTGCAGCTTGGCGTAATCGAGGCTGGCGCGCAGGCTGCCGGCGTTGAAGATCGGCAGGTTGATCTGCGGCTGGAAGGTCCAACTGCCTGAGCCGCCCTTGAACAGCCCCGACAGCTCCTTGCTGGTGCTGCCGGCGTTTGCCGTGAGGGTCACGGAAGGAAAGAACGCAGCACGGGCCGCACCGATATTGGCGTTGGCCGCCTGCAGTTGGTATTCGGCCTGGAGGATATCCGGGCGGCGTTGCAGCAGGTCGGAGGGTAAGCCGGCGGGCACGCGGGCGACCAGATCGTCGGCCAGCGGGCGCGCAGGCAAGTGTTCATCCACCGGGCCACCCACCAGCAGGGTTAGGTTGTTGAGGTCCTGGGCCACCTGGCGCTCATAGCGGGCCACGCTGGCGCGAGTGCTTTCCACCGCTGTGCGCGCTTGCACCACGTCCAGCGCCGAGGCTTTGCCTGCGCTTTTACTGCGGCGGGTCAATTGCCAGCTGTGGTCGTTGGCCACCAGCGTTTGCTCGGCCAGGGCCAGCAGTTCCTGATCGGCCCGCCAGGTGAGGTAGGCATTGGCGACGTTGGCCACCAGGCTCAATTGCGCGCTGCGCCGCGCTTGTTCGCTGCCCAGGTAAGTGAGCAGCGCCTGTTCGCTGAGGCTGCGCACGCGGCCAAACAAATCCAGCTCATAGGCGCTCAGCCCCAAGGTGGCGGAATAGCTGGAGGTGATCGCTGACTTGCCGGTGCCGGTCACGCTTCCTGGCAACTTCTGGCGCTTGCCGGTGCCGGTGGCGGAGATCGCTGGGAACAAATCCGCGCGCTGGATACGGTACTGCGCCTGGAACGCCTGCACATTCAGGGCTGCCACCCGCAGGTCACGGTTGTTGACCAGTGCATCATCAATCAGCTGTTGCAGCGCTGGGTCGTGGAACAGCTGCTGCCAGTCCGGGTTCTGCGCCAAGTTGCCAGCCTGCGCCAGGCGGTAGACACCGCCTTGGGGGTACTGCGCAGGCGTCGGCGCCGCTGGCTGCTGGTACTCGGGGATCAGCGAGCAACCGCCGAGCATCCAGGCCATGCCGAGGGTGCACAGCGTCTGTTTATTCATCAGGCGCCCACCATCCATTTGGCCAGGCCATGTCGGCCGCTCACGCCCAGCTTGGCGGCGGCGCGCTTGAGGTAGGTCTCGATCGAGCTGTTTTTGACGCTGAGTTTCTGTGCGATTTGCGGCACGGTGCCGCCGGTCAGCAGGCCCAGGCACACTTCCTGTTCCCGCGCCGAAAGGGTGATGTCGCTCAAAGACAAGCGCTTGTAGAACTCACGCTGCAACTGCGATTGTTCCAGCAGAGTATGGGCGGGCTCTGTCTCGGCATGCGGCGCCTGGCGCAGGCACTGGGCGTGCCGCTCCATCAACGGCAACAGCGTGTCCGACAGGCACTTGAGAAACGACAGCTCAGCCAGGGAAAACCCCTGCTGGGTCGGCGGGCGGTAGAACGAAATCACACAGCGTCGATTGCCTTGGCGTGATACCAGGTTGCACTGGTGCGAGGTGCCGCGCGGGTGCGCGCTGTTGGCCTTGGCGTTCATCTGGATCAGCAGCGGATCTTGCATGTGCAGCATCTGCCGCAACAACGGGTGGTCGTTCAGCGCATGCAAGGTCTGGGGCACAGACAAATCCTTCTTCACCCCGGCGCTGCCCAGTAGCTTGATGTCCAGCACGCGGTCGCGCAGTTCATCCAGGGTCCACTCGCTGAGGTCCACCAGGTGAATCGGTACCCACTTGCCCACCAGCTGCAACATGGTGGCGGCGAAATGTTCGTCGCCGCTGTTTGAAATCAACTCGCCCATTTCGGCATAAAAAAGCGGGCCGCATGTGTCGCCAATACTTGAGGTCAGACTCATAGCCATCTCATCCTTGATGTCGAAAACCGTCAACGGTTGCCCAGGGCCTGCGCAGGGCGCTCCGTACTGCTTGAACGTAACTCGGCGTTCGAGATGTTATTTAGCCATAGGGATTTGTCCTACGTATGTAGCGGAAACGAGGGACACAAGCTGCCATAAAAACTGCGCCATTAAACCGACGTTTCTCGTGAATTAAGCCGGCTACGTACAGGCGTAAGTTATTTTTAGGCTTGGTTAACTTATTGATGTAAATGATGAATTTATAAAATAAAGAGGTTGCCAAGAGGCTCGAGATGGATTCGATGTAGCCAATCTCCTACAACGCTTTAATCGTTTCAGTCATGAACCTTCCACCAAGGCCTATCCATCCATTTGAATGTCCGGGTTTCGGGTGTCAGACACCCCTGGGCGCCCATGCTCAAATCCGGCCACTTCGGTGTAATGGGCCACCTCTGCGCGGCCAGTGCCTGACCTCCATGAGAAGGATCTTATGCAGCATTCCTCCAGCCTGCCGGCCCGCTTCCCCCTCACTGGCCCCCAACAAGACATTTGGCTCGACCAACTGCGCGTGGGCGACTCGCCGCTGTACAACATTGGCGGCTACCTGGATTTTGCCGGCACCGTCGAGCCCGAACGCATGCAGCGTGCCGTCGCACTGTTGGTGGCACGTCACGATGCACTACGCACTCAACTGCACACCGACGCCAATGGCCTGCCTGGGCAAACATTCGCCCCTGAGCTGAGGGTGGAAATGGCGCTGCATGATTTCTCCGCGCTGCCTGACCCATCGGCGGCAACCCAAGCCTTGATGCAGGCGCAAATGGGCCGGCCCTACGCCCTGAGCGGCGAACCACTGTGCCGGTTTTTCCTGGTCAAACTTGACGATGATCACTACCGCCTCGGCACCCAGGCTCATCACCTGATCCTCGACGGCTGGGGCTTCGGCCAGATGCTGCAATCCCTCGCGCAGCTCTACAGCGCCCTGGAGCATGGGCGCGACACTGAGCCGCTGGCGCCGTCCTACATCGACTTTATCGACACCGACCAGCGCTACCTGCAATCGGCCCGCTACGCCCGCGACCGCGACTATTGGCTGGGTAAATACCAGGTGCTGCCCGAACCACTGCTCACCCCCAGGCACAACGCCAAGACGTCGAGCAACACTTGGGTGCAAGGCTTCCCGGTGCAGTTGCAGAGCCGCATGGAGCAGGTTGCCAACCACTACCAGGCGTCGGCCTTTCATGTGTTGCTGGCGGCGATGTATGTGTATTTCACCCGCACCAGCCAACGGCAGGAATGGGCGGTGGGGCTGCCGATACTCAACCGCTCCAACGCGCGTTTTCGCGCCACTGTGGGCCTGTTCACCCAGGTCAGCGCGGTACGTTTTGCGTTCAGCGAGGGCGTGTCTTTCGTTGCCCTGGTGCGTGGCATTCGTGATCAGCTCAAGCAGGACTTTCGTCATCAGCGCTTCCCGTTGAGTGAGATGAACCGCGAGCTGGGCTTGCGCCGAACGGATCGCGGGCAACTCTTTGACGTGTCGGTATCGTTCGAGCAGGACGACCACGATCTGCGCTTCGGTCAGGTCCAGGCCCGCGCGATCAAGGTTTCCAATCAGCATGAAGCGCTACCGCTCGCCATTCACCTGCGCAGCCATCGTTACCAGGACAATGCCTGGCTGCATTGCGTCTACAACGAGGCGTATTTCCAGGCGGGCGACGTGCAGGCATTGGCCCAGCGCTTCATCGGGCTGCTGGAACAGGGGCTGGAAGATACTGCGCTGCCCATCGGTGAGTTTTCCATGCTGTTGCCCCAGGAGCAGGCCCGATTGCAGCACTGGAACGCCACTGCGCAGCCCAACGCCACGCCGCAAACCCTGCACCAGCGCATTGAAGCCCAGGCCGCACGCACGCCCCACGCTATTGCGGCGATGTATCAGGACCGCGCACTGAGCTACACCCAACTCAACCGCCAGGCCAATGCACTGGCCCATCAACTGGTGGCGCTCGGTGTACAGCCCGATGACCGTGTTGCGATCCTGGCTCGGCGTGGCCTCGACACCCTGGCGGGGCTGTTGGCGATCCTCAAATCCGGCGCCTGCTACGTACCGCTCGACCCGGCCCATCCCGCCGAACGCCTGGAGTACCTGCTGCACGACAGCGCGCCCGTGGCCATCCTGACCCAGCACGATTTACGCCAGCGCCTGCCCGTCTCGACGCTACCGGTGATCGCCCTGGAGCCTGGCAATGCGTCCATCGATAGCAACCCTCAAGTCGCAGTCACGCCGTCGAACCTGGCCTATGTGATTTATACCTCGGGTTCCACCGGCTTGCCCAAGGGCGTGATGGTTGAACATCACAGCGTGTCGAACCTGGTGGACTGGCATTGCCAGGCGTTCGACCTGCACGCGGGCAGCCACACCGCCAGCGTCGCCGGCTTCGGTTTTGACGCCATGGCCTGGGAGGTCTGGCCGGCGTTGTGCGTGGGCGCGACCTTGCACCTGCCACCGGCCCAGGAGGGCGCGGAAGATATCGACGCGTTGCTTCACTGGTGGCGCTCGCAACCGTTGCAGGTGTGTTTCCTGCCCACGCCGGTGGCCGAATATGCGTTCAGCCAGGGGCAGGGGCATCCCACCTTGCGCACCTTGCTGATCGGCGGCGACCGCCTGCGCACCTTCACCCAGGCACAGACGTTCGCGGTGGTGAACAACTATGGCCCCACCGAAGCCACCGTAGTGGCGACCTCGGGGCGTGTCGAGGTGGGCCAGCCGTTGCATATCGGCGCGCCGGTCGCCAATGCCCAGGTCTACCTGCTGGACGCGCAACAACGCCCGGTGCCGATTGGCGTGGCGGGGGAGTTGTATGTCGGCGGCAAGGGTGTGGCGCGGGGGTACCTGAACCGTCCGCAACTCAGTGCCGAACGTTTTCTCGACGACCCTTTCAGCGGCGCTCGCCTGTACCGCACCGGCGACCTGGCGCGCTGGCTGCCAGACGGCAATCTCGACTACCTGGGGCGCAATGACGACCAGGTGAAAATCCGTGGCATGCGCATCGAACTGGGAGAAATCGAGTCGGCCCTGGCCCGCCATCCGGCGCTTCAGGATGCAGTGGTGCAGTTTCGCGACGGGCAATTGTGGGCGTGGTTTGTGCCACGTCAGCCTGTGGAAATCGAAGCACTGCGCACCCACCTGCAAGCCTCGCTGGCGGACTACATGCTGCCCGCGGCTTACGTGCGCCTCGACGCGTTGCCCCTCACCGCCAACGGCAAGCTCGACCGCCGAGCCTTGCCGGCGCCGACCCAGGACGCCTTTATTACCCGTCGCTTCGAAGCGCCACAGGAGGGCGTGGAAACCACACTGGCGCAGATCTGGTCCGAGTTGCTGAACGTGCAACCAGTGGGTCGCCATGACCATTTCTTCGAGCTGGGCGGGCATTCGCTGTTAGCGGTGCAGCTGGTGCAGCGCATGCGCGAGGCCGGCCTGCGCGCCGACGTGCAGGTGCTGTTCGGCCAGCCCACCGTGGCGGCGCTGGCGGCGGCGTGTGGCGGTTACGAACAGGCGGTGCCGGCCAATCGAATCCCGGCCGGTTGCACCCATATCACCCAGGACTTGCTCGCCCTGGCCGAACTCGATCAACCCAGCCTCGACCGCATCGTCGCCGGCATTCCTGGTGGCGCCGCCAATGTGCAGGACATCTACCCGCTGGCGCCGTTGCAGGAAGGGTTGCTCTACCACCACCTCACCGACGCGCACGACCCGTACCAGCAACAGGCGCTGTTCAGTTTTGCGCACCGCGAGCAACTGGAGGCCTTTGCCAGTGCCCTGCAACAGGTGATCAATCGCCACGATATTTTGCGCACCAGCCTGGTGTGGGATGCCCTTGAACAACCGATGCAGGTGGTGTGGCGCCAGGCGCAGTTGCGGGTTAAACCGCTGCGCGAACCGGCGCAACCCCTGGACTTGCGCCAGGCGCCGCTGATGGCCCTGGATTACGCCGAGGAGCCCCAGCACCAGCGCTGGGTCGCCAGGTTGCGCTTTCATCATCTGGTCAACGATGCCACGTCGACCACGCTGCTGATGGACGAGATTCGTGCCCATCTGTTGGGCCAACAGGCACAACTGCCGGTGCCTGTGCCTTATCGCAACATGGTCGCGCAAGCCCGCTCAACGGCTCGCCAGGCGGCGCACGAGGCGTTCTTTCGGGAGCGTCTGGCGGATGTCGATGAGCCGACGTTGGCGTTCGGCCTACAGAAACGTCAGGCCCTGCGTGCCGAGACCGAAGAGGCGCAGCGCTCGCTCAGCGACGCGCTCAATCTGCGCCTGCGCAGCCAGGCCCGAGCCCTGGGGGTCAGTGCCGCGAGCCTTTTCCACCTGGCCTGGGCTCAGGTGCTCAGCCGTGTCGCGGGCCGCGAAGATGTGGTGTTCGGTACCGTGCTGCTCGGCCGCTTGCAAGCCGGTGAGGGGGCCGAGCGGGCCTTGGGCATGTTTATCAATACCTTGCCGCTGCGCCTGCGCCTGGCCGGGCAAAGCGTGGCGGATGCGCTGCACGACACTCACGCGCAACTGAGCGCTTTGCTCGCCCACGAACAAGCGTCCCTGGCGTTGGCCCAGCGTCGCAGCGGCGTGCCGGAACTGTTCAACAGTTTGCTCAACTATCGTCACACCTCAGCGGACCCTGGGCTGAACCTTGTGCCGGGCATTGCCTTGCTTAGCAGTGAAGACATCCTCAGTTACCCATTGATGCTCACGGTGGACGACATGGCCAGCGGCTTCCGGCTCAAGGTCATGGCCCCGGACACAGTGGGCGCTGAACCTGTCTTGAGCTACTTCGACACCGCGCTGAACGGCCTGCTGGACGTATTGGAAAGCACGCCGGATATGCCGCTGCGCGGTGTGCAGGTGCTGCCCGCGAGCCAATTGCGTACTCTATTGGTGGACCTCAACGCAACCTCCACCGACTCCCCACACACGCTGACCGTGCAAGCGCTGTTTGAAGCCCATGCGCGGCGAATCCCCGATACCATCGCCGTGCAGGCGGGTCAGCACGCATTGACCTACCGCCAACTCAACGAACGTGCCAACCAACTGGCGTTTCACTTGCGTGAGCACGGCGTACAGCCTGACTCGCGAGTGGCGTTGTGCGTGGAGCGCGGGTTGGACTTGGTGGTGGGCTTATTGGGAATTCTCAAGGCGGGCGGCGCCTATGTGCCGCTCGACCCAGGTTACCCACGCGAGCGCCTGGCCTACATGCTCACAGACAGCCAGCCAGTGGCACTGTTGGTACAAGCTGCAACTCGCGAAGGGGTGGGCGATGTCTCGATCCCGCTGATCGACTTCGACCACTGCACCTGGAATCAGGCACCGATCGACAATCCAAGCGTGCCAGGCTTGAGCGTCGCCAACCTCGCCTATGTGATGTACACCTCGGGCTCCACCGGCACGCCCAAGGGCGTGATGATCGAGCACCGTGGCCTGGGCAACCTGTTGCATTGGGGCTCGCAACTGTGCCCGAACGCCGGAGGCGGCGCCTTGTTGCAGCGTGCGCCGTTCAGCTTCGATGGATCTGTGTGGGAGCTGTTCTGGCCGTTGAGCAACGGCATGCGTCTGGTGTTGGCGCGGCCCGATGGGCACCGTGAACCGGCGTACCTGGCCCAGGTGATTCGTGAGCAGCAGATCAGGGTGATCCAGTTCGTGCCCGCCATGTTGCAGCAGTTTCTGGACCTGGAGGAATCGGCCCTGTGCACCAGCCTCACCGATATAGTGTGCGGCGGCGGTGAACTCACCGCCGCCCTGGCCCGTGGCGTGCAGGCGCGCTTGCCCACGGTGCGCTTGCATAACGTGTATGGCCCCACCGAAGCCACGGTGGACAGCTGCGCCTGGACCCTCGAACCCGGCGCGCCGGTGCCCGCCTTGCAACTGCCGATTGGCCGACCCATCCACAACACCCGCCTGTATGTGCTGGACGCCCATGATGCGCCGGTGCCCATGGGTATCAGCGGCCAACTGCACATCGGCGGCGTCGGCGTTGCCCGTGGTTACCTGGGCTTGGAACAGCTGACCGCCGAACGCTTTATCGACAGCCCTTTCGTGCCCGGCGACCGCCTGTATCGCACCGGCGACTTAGTGCGCTACCTGCCCGACGGCAATCTTGAGTTCCTTGGGCGTAATGACTTCCAAGTCAAACTGCGCGGCGTGCGCCTGGAGCTGGGCGAGATCGAAGCACGCCTGGCGACCCACCCGGCGTTGCATGAGGTGGCGGTGCTGGTTCGCGATGAGCGCCTGGTGGCCTACTTCACCCTGCGCGGCCAGGCGCCGAGCCTGCAAGCCTTGCGTGACCATGTGCTGGAGCACCTGCCGGAATACATGGTGCCGGCCGCCTTCGTGCAACTCGACGCACTGCCCCTCAATCCCGCCGGCAAACTCGACCGCAAGGCCCTGCCGGCACCGGGGCTGGAAGACGTCCTTAGCCGAGCCTACGAAGCGCCAGTGGGCGAGGTGGAAACCCTGATGGCCGGGATCTGGGCCGAGGTGTTGAAGCTCGAACGGGTAGGGCGCCATGACCACTTCTTTGAACTGGGCGGGCACTCCCTACTGGCAGTGAACCTCGTCGCCCGTCTGCGCAAAGCCGGGCTGGACGTGGACGCGCGCACCCTGTTCAGCCAGCCCACGCTGGCGCAACTGGCCGCAAAAACAGCGGCGCAGGCCCCGCGTGTAGAAGCGCCCCAAACCGCCATCCCCCAGCTCAACCGCCGCCGAAGGATTTAGCTTAGGCACTGCGATCCAATGTGGGCGCTGGCGTGCCTGCTATGGCCATAGGTATCTACACAATTTAGAGCCGACGCGGGACCTGTGGCGAGGCAGCTTGCTCCCGTGACGGCCCCGGCGGCCAGCGCATATCTACCTGACACACCGCTATCAAACGGTGGGAGCGGGCTTGCTCGCGAAGGCGGCCTG
>NZ_LYSO01000091.1:0-25117 GCF_001728935.1 Pseudomonas sp. AP42 | reverse complement strand
TGGCCGTTACCTAAATAACGGATATGTACCCGGTCCAACTGTGTCGCCTGCCAGACCACGTTCGCGAGCAAGCCCGCTCCCACAGTTGGATCGTTGGGGTGTCAGGTAGATATTGGTCGGCTGTGAGGGCGTCATCGCAGGCAAGCCAGCTCCCACATTTTTTAGCGCGCGGTCAGCTCAGGACTTCGCTCAAGGGAATGAAATTGACCCGGTCGCCAATGGCCAACGTGGTCCCTTCCATCACCTCCACAAAACCCTCAGCCCATGCCGCACTGCGCAGCACCCCGGAGCTTTGGTTGCGGTAGATGATCGCCTTGCCCTGTTCGATCCGCCCGCGCAGGTACTCGCGACGGTTGCCGGGCTTGGGCCAGACAAACCCTGCCGGCACTTCGAAGCGCAGCGGCTGCACCTCCAGCACACCTTGACGGCGCAGCAGATAAGGGCGCGCCAACAGCGCAAAGGTCACCAGGGTCGAGGCCGGGTTGCCCGGCAAACCGATCACCGGCACACCACGAAAATGCCCGAAGGTCAGCGGCTTGCCCGGCTTGATCGCCAGCTTCCACAACGCCAGCTCTCCCTCTTCGCGCAAGGCAATGCCGAGGAAGTCCGCCTCGCCCACCGACACACCGCCGGTCGAGAGGATCAGGTCAACGCTGCCCAGCCCCGCCAGGCGCGTGCGCGTCTGTTCCAGATCATCCGGCAAAATCCCGGCATCAATCACTTCACAGCCCATGCGCACCAGCCAACTGCACAGCACGCGGCGGTTGCTGTTGTAGATCTGCCCCGGGCCGAGCGGCAGCCCTGGCTCGATCAGTTCATCGCCGGTCGACAACACGGCCACGCGCACGCGCCGCACCACCTCAAGTCGATCACGCCCAAGGGACGCGGCCAAACCCAGCTCGATGGGCCCCAGGCGGGTGCCGGCACTGAGTACGGTCTCGCCGACGGTGGTTTCCTGGCCCTGGGGACGGATGTTGTCGCCCCTCTGCAACGGCTCGGTGAAACTCACGCGCTGGTCGGCATGCACCACGGCGTTTTCCTGCATCTGCACGCAGTCCGCACCCTGGGGCACCGGCGCGCCGGTAAAGATGCGCGCACAGGTACCGGCCGCCAAGGGTTCAGGCGCAGCGCCGGCGAAAATACGCTGGCTCACCACCAAGGGTTCGCCCGTCCAGTCCGCCAGGCGCACGGCATAGCCGTCCATGGCACTGTTGGGCCACGGCGGCAGGTCGAGTGTGGAGATCAGGTCCTGGGCCAATACCCGGCCATCACACTCAGCCAGGGGCAGCACTTGCTGCTCGCGGATCGGCGCGGCGGCAGCCATGTCGAGTAAACGCTGCAAAGCTGCTTCCACCGGCATCAGGGCGCCGGTCTTGCCGGGCTTATCCACGGGATTCACAAGGTTCGGCCTGCTTCAGATGCGGGACGAAATTGCACGGGCGGTGACGGTTATCCAACTGCTCGGCGAGGATGCCGTCCCAACCGGTGCGCACGGCATTGGTGGAGCCTGGCAGGCAGCACACCAGGGTGCCATTGGCCAACCCCGCCAAGGCGCGCGATTGCACGGTGGAGGTGCCGATATCGGCCACGGATATCTGGCGGAACAGCTCGCCAAAACCATCGACCTGCTTGTCGAGCAGGCAGCTCACTGCTTCAGGCGTGCTGTCGCGGCCGGTGAAGCCGGTGCCGCCGGTAATCAGCACCACTTGAACCACGTCTTCGGCGATCCAGTGGGCCACCTGGGCGCGGATCTTGTAGAGGTCGTCCTTGAGCAGCACGCGCTCGGCCAGGTGGTGGCCGGCGGCGGTGAGGCGGTCGACGAAGACTTGGCCGGAGGTGTCAGTCTCCAGGGTGCGGGTGTCGCTCACGGTCAATACAGCAATATTGAGGGGTACGAAGGGCGCATCGGCCTTGGCTTTCATGGCACGGTCCGGTTGTCGAAGGAACAGCCCGATGTTATATCACAGGCCCCTGTTTACCTGCCGCAGCGCAACCACCATGAGCTTTGAATTTTCCTCCCTGCCGTGTTCGATCCTGTTGCTGGCCGGAGGTCGCGGCCAACGCATGGGCGGCCAGGACAAAGGCCTGCTGGAATGGCAAGGCCAGCCCTTGATCGCCCACCTGCACCAGATGGCGCGGCCGCTCACCGATGACCTGATCATCTCGTGCAACCGCAACCATGAACGCTACGCACCCTATGCCGACCAACAGGTGAGCGATGACAGCCCGGACTTCCCCGGCCCGCTGGCCGGTATCCGCGCAGGACTCTTCGCCGCACGCCATGCGCATCTGCTGATCTTGCCTTGCGATGTGCCGCAGATCGATGCGCGGTTGCTGGCCGACCTGCGTGCGACCTCACGACGCAACCCGCAGGTGCCGGTAATGGTGCGCCAGGGTGAATACTGGGAACCCTTGCTGTGCATCATCCCCACGAGCCTGAAAAACCAAGTGGAACAGGCGTGGCAAGCGGGTGAACGCAGCCCGCGCAAGCTCTGGCTGCAACTGGGCGCGGTGGCCCTGCAATGCCCGGCCAATGACCCGCGCCTGGCCAATCTTAATACGCCCGAGCTGTTGCACCCCGGGGCTGGCATGTCAGAATGAAGCCTGCACAAGGAACTTTGCCGGCGTCCCGTACGTCACAAGGTCAGCAATTTAAAAGTATTCTCTCGGAGACAAACTCATGACTCAACGGACCATCGCCGCTCTCATGCTTGCACTGGGCCTCGCTACCCTCGCCGGTTGCGCTTCGCCAACAGTGATCACCCTGAATGACGGTCGCGAAATCCAGGCCGTCGACACCCCGAAGTACGATGAAGATTCGGGCTTCTACGAATTCGAACAACTGGACGGCAAGCACACCCGTATCAACAAAGATCAGGTTCGCACCGTTAAAGACCTGTAAGCCTTAGCGCTTGCACACAAGGCCCGCCTCGCGCGGGCCTTGTTGTTCCTGGGGTTTACCAGTCCAGGGTGATCTGGCTGCGGAAGCTGCGCTCCTGGCCGCTCACCGGGTCGACAAAGCGCACGCCCTGGGCCAACAGCTTGAGTGGCTTGGCGTAATCGTCCTCGGCATCCTTGATCACTTCGGGGTAGAACGGGTCATTGCAGATGCTCGCTCCCAGCGCCGTCATATGCACGCGCAACTGGTGCTTCTTGCCGGTCACCGGGAACAGGCCGTAGCGCCATAGATCACCATTTTTCTCGCGCACCTCTACCGCCGTCTCGGTGTTGCTGGCGCCCGGCCCTTCCTGCATGCGAAAGAAAGGCTCGCCATCCACCAAACGGCTTTTGTGCACCAACGGGAAAGTAAGGTGCGGCAAGGCCGGGGCGATGGCTTCGTAGAATTTGTCGATACGCCGCGTGGGAAACAGTTGCTGGTAGGCCGAACGACTGTTCGGGTTGGCAGAGAACAGTACCAACCCCGCCGTATGCCGGTCGATACGGTGCAGAGGCACCAGGGCCGGATTGTCCAGGCGCCGGATCAAGCGTCGCAACAAAGTGTGCTCGACGTACTCGCCAGCGGGTGTCACTGGCAGGAAATGCGGTTTGTCCGCTACCACCAGGTGCTCATCGGCGTACAGGATGCTTTCCTGCACCGGAATCACTTTCTCGTTGGGCACTTCGCGAAAGTAATAGATGCACAGGCCTTCCTTGTAGCCCAGGCCCAGGCTGATCGGGCTGCCGTTGACATCCAGCACCCGGCCTCGGGCAATGCGGTCCTGCCACTGTTCACGGCCAATGGCCGGGAAATGTGCGCACAGGCAGTCGAGCACCGTCACCCAGGAGCCCGGCGGCAAGTACAGGGTGCTGGCTTGGTGCTGGGAGGGAGAAAAACCGGAAGTGGACATGCTGACGCTCAAAGCCTGGAAAACAGGCGGGCATTATCGCCCATGGCGTGCGATTGCCTAGGGCCTATCTCAGGCCTTGGCCAGTTGAGCCCGCAGCACCGGCGAGGCGCTCGCCGCCTCGGTGAATTCCTTGAGCCAGCGCAGCACGTCTACCGCTTCCCAACGGCCCGGGTCATACAGCGCGTAGAGCAAGCCCTGATAACCCACCACATCCAGCTGCTTGTGATAACCGGCGCGCTGGAACAGCGCCTCGATTTCCGCAAAGCAGGTGTTGAAATGCACTTTGTTAAACGGTGTCTTGCCTTCCGTGACCAGGCCATCGAGGCGCAGCTCGTTCACCGCGTCGCGCACCACATCGGCGGACATACGATTGACGCTGCTTTTAAGTTGTTCAACATTCACCACGGGCGTTCCCTCTATTCAATCGCTGTACGAATATACAGTAACTGAATATTTGAAAAGCCGCCATCGCATAAATCTCAGCGCAGGAAGGCAACCACCTGATCGGTGTCGAACGGCCAGTCCAGTTCCGCCCCGGTGTCCATGCGGCGAAGCACCGGAATCCGCAGGCCGTAGACGTCTGTCAGGTCCTGGGGATCGGTGATATCCACCAACTCCACCAACAGCCCGTGTTCGACGAGCGGCATGATTTCGGCTTCGGCGATCTCACACAGATGGCAACCCAGGGTGCCGAACAGCTGGCATTCAGGAAGCATGATGAAGGACTCAGGTCACAAAACGAACCTCCATTCTAAGCCCAACAATCCCCTTGTAGGAGCGAGCTTGCTCGCGAAAAACTCCGGTGCGCCGCGTTCCTTCAGGAACCCCGCGTCAGCGTTGACGTTTTTCGCGAGCAAGCTCGCTCCTACGGTGTAAAAAGCCTGATCCAGATCACCATGGCCTATAACTGATTCAGCGATTCTCGCGGCTTTTTTGCCGCTCACCCTGCAACGGAGATGCCTGTGTTCGCCAACCTGCTGATTATCCTGGCTTCATCCCTGGTGGTGATTGCGTTGTTTCGCCGGCTGCAACTGCCGCCTGTGCTGGGCTACCTGTGCGTTGGCCTGGCAGTGGGGCCCACCGCGCTGGACTGGGTCAATGACAACGAAGACCTGCCGGACCTGGCTGAGATGGGCGTGGTGTTCCTGCTGTTTTCCCTGGGGCTGGAGTTTTCCCTGTCGAAAATGTTGGCGCTGCGCAGCGTGGTATTTGGCCTGGGCAGCCTGCAAGTGCTGGGGTGTGGGGCATTGCTGGGCGTATTACTGATGGGCTTTGGCCTCGCACCCGGCATCGCGTTGCTGCTGGGCGCAGGGCTGGCGTTATCGTCCACGGCCATTGTCAGCAAGGAGTTGACCAGCCTCGGTGAGATCTTCAGCAGTCATGGCCAGAACGCGATAGGCGTGTTGCTGTTTCAGGACGTCGTGGCGGTGTTGCTGCTGACGTTGGTGCCGGTGTTTGCCGGCAGCAGTGACCAAGCCTGGTACTGGGCGCTGCCGCTGACTCTGGGCAAGACCGTGGTGCTGTTCGTGGGCCTGTTGCTCGCCAGCCGCTGGTTGCTGCCGCGCTTGTTCCGTGAAGTCGCCGCGTCCCATTCGGCGGAGCTGTTTGTGCTGCTGGCGCTGGTGATTGTCTTGCTCACCGCGTGGCTCACCCACCTGCTGGGCCTCTCCCCTGCCCTCGGTGCGTTCCTGGCCGGCATGCTGCTGGGCGAGAGTCATTACCGGCACCAGATCGAAGCGGATATCCGCCCGTTTCGCGACATCCTGCTGGGGCTGTTTTTTGTCAGCATCGGCATGCTCATCGATCTGCAGTTGTTCGTCAGCCACAGCCTGTTGATCCTCGGCCTGACGCTCACGCTGATGCTGGTCAAAGGCATGGTGGTCGCGGCGCTGGTCAAATGGCGTAACAGCGACACCGAAACGGCTTGGCGCAGCGGTCTGGCACTGGCCCAGGGCGGCGAGTTCTGTTTTGCGCTGATGGCGCAGATGCAGCAGAGCCGGTTGATTCCCGATGAGTTCAACGGCCTGCTACTGGCCGCCACCTTCTGCTCGATGCTGCTGACACCGCTGCTGTTGCGTGCGGCACCGGCCGTTGCCCTGCGCCTGCACCGCAAGCCCAACCAGCAAGTGCAACTGGAGCAGATCACCGCGCTCAATGCCCAACTGCACGGGCACGTAGTGATTTGCGGCTATGGCCGCGTAGGCCAGTCCATTGGGCGCTTTATGCGCCGCGAACAACAGGCGTTTATCGCCCTGGATGATGACCCCGAACGGGTCCAGGAAGCCGCCACCGAGGACAGCAGCGTGCATTACGGCGACTGCCGCCGTGGCGCCTTGCTCAGCGCGGTCGGCCTGGAGCGAGCGCGGTTAGTGGTGATCGCGGTGGACAACAGCGATGTCGCCCTGGTGGTGCTCAAGGAGGCGCGGCAGATCAACCCCGACGTGCCGATCCTGGTGCGCACCCGCGATGACAGCCAGTTGGCTGAACTCAAGGCCGCGGGCGCCAGCGAAGTGGTGCCCGAGTTGCTGGAGTCGAGCCTGATGCTCGCCGCCCACGCCCTGATCCTGCTGGGCCTGCCGGACCAACAGGTGCAGGCGCGGGTGGATGAGGTACGGCACAACCGCTACCGCCTGCTACACGGTTTTTACCCGCCGCCACATACAGATGAAGAAGCGCCGATCAATCCTGACTGACCGCGCCGATCTTGTGGATCGACAGGTCCGCGCCGTAATACTCCTGCTCCTGGGTCAAGCGCAGCCCTTGCACGCGCTTGATCACGCCGTACACCAGCAAGCCGCCGCCAAACGCTACCACCACGCCCAGCCCGGTGCCGATCAACTGGCTGATCAGGCTCACACCGCCCAGCCCACCCAGGGCGGTCTGGCCGAAGATGCCGCAGGCAATGCCGCCCCACACACCACACAAGCCATGCAACGGCCACACACCCAGCACGTCATCGATCTTCCAGCGCGACTGGGCCGCGATAAAGCACCACACGAACAAACCGCCAGCGACCACACCCGTGACCAGCGCGCCCACCGGGTGCATCAGGTCGGAACCGGCGCAGATCGCCACCAGCCCGGCCAAGGGACCGTTGTGCAGGAAACCCGGATCGTTACGACCAATCACCAAAGCAGCCACGGTGCCACCGACCATGGCCATCAACGAATTGACGGCCACCAGGCCACTGACGCCATTGAGGGTTTGCGCGCTCATCACGTTGAAGCCGAACCAGCCCACGATCAGAATCCACGAGCCCAGCGCCAGGAAAGGAATGCTCGACGGCGCAAACGCCACCAGGCGTCCTTCACGGTAACGCCCATTGCGCGGGCCCAGCAGCAACACCGCCGCCAGCGCCAGCCAGCCGCCCATGGCGTGCACCACCACGGAACCGGCAAAGTCGTGAAAGCTGGCGCCAAAGGTTGCGAGCAGCCAGGCTTGCAAGCCAAAGTTGCCGTTCCACACCAGGCCTTCGAAGAACGGGTAAATAAACGCCACGATCAGCGCGGTGGCACACAGCTGCGGCGCAAACTTCGCACGCTCGGCAATCCCGCCGGAAATGATCGCCGGAATCGCCGCGGCAAACGTCAGCAGGAAGAAAAATTTCACCAGGCCGTAACCATGATCGGCGCTGATCACGGCGGCCGGTTGCAGGAAGCTCACACCGTAGGAGATCCAATAGCCTATAAAGAAATAGGCCAGCGTTGAAATCGCAAAATCACTGAGGATTTTCGACAAGGCGTTGACCTGGTTCTTCTGGCGTACCGTGCCGACTTCAAGGAAGGCAAAGCCGGCGTGCATGGCCAGCACCATGACCGCGCCAATCAGGATGAACAGGGTGTTGGAACTGTGGACAAGGGTGTCCACTGCGCTTTGCAAGTTTTCCATGGAGGTTGGCAGGCCTGCATCAAGGCAAAAAGCACCAAAGCGGTTCAAGCCAGGGTTTCGCGCACTAAATTGGCACCGCCGGCTTCACCCTTCTTCAGAGGGCGTGAACCGCTTTAGCGCAGCGATCAACACAACAGGCCGTTGCCGACAGGGTTTTTCCGCGAAGTTAAGTGATTTAGGGTAAGGTTTTTCAAGGTTTTCACCTCGACCGCCCGGATTCAGCGCAGGCCCCAGGGCCTGCGCACCAAGGCAAAGCAAAAGCTGTACCACACAATTGCACTGAACCTTCAGCCAACGCCGCGACTCGAAACCACACGTACAGATCAGCTACCCACGGAGACAACCATGGCCGGTAAAACAGCAAAGACTGCTCAAGAGATACTGATGGAGGATTTTCAAACCCTGGTCAGCGATACCGAAAAGTTGCTGGACGACACCGCCGTGCTGGCCGGTGACCAGGCTGACGAGCTGCGCACCAAGATCCACGAGAGCCTGCTCAAGGCCCGCGAGACCCTGCAATTGACTGAAGACTCGTTGCGCGAGCGCGGCCAGGCGGCGATCACTGCCACCGAAGACTACGTGCAAGCCAACCCATGGCAGTCGGTCGGCATTGCTGCCGGCGTAGGCTTTTTGATCGGTCTGCTGGCTACAAGGCGCTAACCATGTCTATCGGCGAATCCAGCTCATCTTCGAGCGCACATTCCTCAGCAAGCGGTTCGACCTCCCGACGCCTGGGCGCAGCTGTGCTGGGCTTGCTGCACAGTCACGTCGAGTTGTTCGGCATTGAATTACAAGAGCAAAAGGCCCGCACCGTCAGCCTGTTGCTGTTTGCCGGCCTGGCGTTGGTGTTTGCCCTGCTGTTGCTGGTGGGGTTGTCGACGCTGGTGATGATCCTGGTGTGGGATACGGGCTATCGCCTGACCGGCATCATCTGCCTGTGCGTGTTCTATAGCCTGGCCGCTGCGTTCTGCGGTGTGCGTTTGAAGGCGGCGGTGTTCGATGAATCCACGCCCTTCCACGCCACGCTCGAAGAACTGGCCAATGACCGGGAGCGCCTGCTGCCATGAGCATGACTGAGATCCCGCAAAACACGTCACGCCGGGAAATGCGCAAAGCATTGATCCGTCTGCGCATGGAAATGCACCGCCAGGAAATCCGGCATGAGTCCCAACAACTCATGGCGCCCCTGCACAAAATGCGCAACATGCGCCACAACTGGCAGGACAGCCTGGGCATCAAGCACGCGCCGTTGTGGGGCGTGGCGGCGGTCACCCTGATGGGCTTCTTTACCGGCAAAGGCGCCAAGGGCGGCAGCATCAGCAGCATCACGCGCCTGGTGCGGCTGGGTGCCGGGTTGATCCCGCTGATCAAGTTGGCCATGCAAAGCTCTTCGCGCAAAAGCTGATACGCGTGAGCCGATGACCGCAATGACCAGACACGTGCTGGTCATTGCGGTTTTTTGCGCTGGCTGTTAATTGATATCGACTCGGCTTACCGCTGGATTCGCTTGCACCACAAAAGCGGAAGCGGGAAGCTGGAACTGTCATTCATCTTACGGAGAACCTGCGCCTTGGATTGGCCCACCCTGCTGACCCGCGAACGTCTTGGAAAACCCCTGCACAGCCCCGAAGAACTGGGCCGCAGCCCCTTCCACAAAGATCACGACCGCATTATTTTCTCCGGCGCGTTCCGGCGCCTGGGGCGCAAGACCCAAGTGCATCCGGTTTCGAGCAACGACCATATCCACACACGCTTGACCCACTCCCTGGAAGTCAGCTGCGTGGGGCGTTCACTCGGCATGCGCGTGGGCGAAACCTTGCGCAGCGCCCTGCCCGACTGGTGCGACCCGAGCGACCTGGGCATGGTGGTGCAATCGGCCTGCCTGGCCCATGACATCGGCAACCCGCCGTTCGGGCACTCGGGCGAAGACGCCATTCGCCACTGGTTCCAACAGGCCGCCGGGCGCGGCTGGCTGGATGACATGAGCAGCGCCGAACGCAATGACTTCCTGAACTTCGAAGGCAATGCGCAGGGCTTTCGGGTACTCACCCAACTTGAATACCATCAGTTCGACGGCGGCACGCGGCTGACCTACGCCACCTTGGGCACTTACCTCAAATACCCCTGGACCGCCCGCCACGCCGACTCGCTGGGCTACAAGAAACACAAGTTCGGCTGTTACCAGAGCGAACTGCCGATTCTTGAGCAGATCGCCCACAAGCTTGGCCTGCCCCAGTTGGAGGAGCAACGCTGGGCACGTCACCCGCTCGTCTACCTGATGGAGGCCGCCGACGATATCTGCTATGCGCTGATCGACCTGGAAGACGGCCTGGAAATGGAGCTTCTGCAGTACGCCGAAGTCGAGTCGCTGCTGCTGAACCTGGTCGGTGATGACCTGCCGCAAACCTATCGCCAACTGGGCCCAATGGACTCACGTCGCCGCAAGCTGGCGATCCTGCGCGGCAAAGCCATCGAGCACCTGACCAATGCGGCGGCGCAGGCGTTTGTCGAACAGCAGGACGCCCTGTTGGCCGGCACGCTGCCCGGTGACTTGGTGGAACACATGCACGGCCCGGCAAAGCGCTGCGTGCTGGATGCCAAGGACATGGCACGCAAGAAGATCTTCCAGGACAAGCGCAAGACGTTGCATGAGATCGGGGCCTATACCACCCTGGAAATCCTGCTGAATGCCTTTTGCGGCGCGGCCCTGGAACAACATGGCGGGCGCACGCCGTCGTTCAAGAACCGGCGCATTCTCGATTTGCTGGGCAATAGCGCGCCGGACCCCGCCTGGCCGCTGCACGCCTCTTTCCTGCGCATGATCGACTTCATCGCCGGTATGACCGACAGCTACGCCACCGAAATGGCACGGGAAATGACCGGGCGCTCCAGCCCTCAATAACGACTCCATCCAACTGCCTGTTCCCTGAAGCGAATTGCCCTACGATGGGAACAGAGCAGCCTGATCGAATTCGTACAGGCGCACGAAGAATAATCACGCGCGCCCCAACGGACCCGCCGAGTAATTCCTACTGCCCCCATCGACGCTTGCCTTACTGTGTGCTCTTTATGCCCAGCTATTCTCTTCGTATTCTTTTGGTGGAGGATCACCCCTTTCAACTCATGGCCACCCAGTGCCTGCTCAGAAGCTTCGGCTTCGAAAAACTGACCCCGGTGGAAAACGCCGAGCAAGCCATACGCGTGATGAGTCAGTCCGAACACCCTTTCGACCTGATGTTATGCGACCAATGTCTGCCCGACCTGCCCGGGCTTGAACTGGTGGAAATCGCCAGCCGCCGGCGCTTCATCACCAGCGCTATCTTGTTAAGCGGTTTACCCACCTCGGAATTGGTTAACCTGACGATACAAGCCGCACAACGAAGTCTCCCCCTCCTTGGCTACTTATCAAAGCCTTTGAACAAAGATGAACTTGAGCGATTGATCCGCTCAACTTTTAACCCACTCCTGTAGGATTTTAAACATCCCCTACAACGAAAAATGATTCGGGGCCCGCCGTAAACCTCCAAGCCTCCCTTCTTGCCTGGCCCATCCTCAAAACGCTCACATGCCCTGTCACGATTACCTAACAACTTGTAGGTCTATACCTTTTTAAATGTAGGAACTTTCCTGTTCTGCATCTACTCCGTGCGAGCTTCATACTGTGCACTCACCTTCTGAGCTAATGTGCCCGCTTTATCTGCACCTGCATGGAAAGTGACTATGAACACAGTTTTTATTATCGATGACCACCCCGTTATCCGGCTTGCCATTCGAATGTTGCTGGAGCACGAAGGTTACAAAGTCGTCGGCGAAACAGATAACGGGTGCGATGCCATACAGATGGTCCGTGAATGCCTTCCAGACCTGGTGATTCTCGACATCAGCATCCCGAAACTTGATGGCCTTGAGGTGCTCTGCCGGTTCAATGCCATGAACACCTCGATGAAAACCCTTGTCCTCACGGCCCAATGCCCCACGCTGTTTGCCACGCGCTGCATGCGCTCGGGGGCCGAAGGCTACGTGTGCAAGGAGGGTGACCTGAGCGAGTTGCTGAGTGCCATTCGCGCGGTGCTGTCCGGCTACAACTACTTCCCCAGCCAGGCTTTGAATGGCCCCGGAACCGAAGGCATGGATGCTCAAGAGCTGGAACTGTTCAAGACCGTCAACGACCGGGAACTGATGGTCCTGCAACTGTTTGCACAGGGCCGCACTAACAAGGAAATCGCCAAAGGCATGTTTTTAAGTAACAAGACCGTCAGTACTTATAAAAAGAGACTCATGCAAAAACTCCAAGCCAAATCCTTGGTTGACCTCATCGAGATGGCAAAACGAAACGCGCTAGTGTGAGAAAGCGGATGCCCAGGCGTATAAAGGACTATCTAATAATATTAAGTGCCGGTTTGTACTTCAGCACGACCGTGCTCGCTGAGCACCAAACCAGCCCGGAACGCTTCACCCTCTTGAGTCGCGCGGGAGCTGTTCAACTGGACACTCATTTTGACAAGGCCCAACGCCAGTGGCTGCAGAACAAACGTGAACTAACGCTGGGTACATCCACCCCAGACTACCCGCCCTTTGACCTCACTTCCAGCGGCCATGATTATGAAGGCCTTACCGCCGATTACGCCGGCTTGCTGGCCAAGGCACTCTCCCTGCCCATCACTGTGATGCGCTACCCGTCCCGGGCGGCGGCCATTCGTGCCCTGGAAGCCGGGGAAATTGACCTGCTGGGCTCCTCCAACGGGTTTGAAGCGGCAACGCCGAACCTTATCCTCTCCGAACCCTATGCCGTGGACCAGCCGGTGCTGGTCACGCGCGAGGGAGAAACCCGCAGCCTCAGCGAAGGCCTCGACGGGCTGCGCCTGAGCCTTGTCTATCACTACCTGCCGCTCAATGAGGTGGAAAAGCTGTACCCCAAGGCGATCATCCGTGCCTACCCGTCTTATCAAAATGCCTTGAATGCAGTGGCCTTCGACCAGGCGGATGTGTTTCTCGGTGACACCATTTCCACCCATTACATGATCAACAAGGGCTATCTCAAAAACATTCGCATGGCCAACTTCGGCAAGCATGAAGCGTATGGTTTCAGTTTTGCCACGCGCCAGGATAACCGGATGCTCCTCAGCATTGTCGATTCAGCCCTGGCCTCAGTGCCCATCAACGAAAGGGACAGCATTGCCAAGCGCTGGAGCGCCGGCAGCGACATTCTGCTGACCGACCAGAAACTGCAACTGACCCAGCGCGAAGAACGCTGGCTCAAAGAGCATCCGGTGGTCACGGTGATCGTCAACGAAACCTTCGCGCCCCTGACGTTCTTCGATGCGGACGGCAACTTTCGCGGCATCACCGCTGACTTGCTGGAGTTGATTCGTCTGCGCACCGGCCTGCGCTTTTCGGTGCAGCGCGGCCGCGAGGTCGGCGCGATGATAGAACAGGTCGCGGCCCAGAAAATCGATATGATCGGCGCCATCGTGCCCAGCAACGAACGAGATTCGCAGCTTAATTTCAGTCGCCCCTACCTGGAAAACTCCTATGTATTGTTGACACGCAGAGAGCAAGGTGCCCCCTCGAACATGGAGCAGATGGCAGGAAAGCGTCTGGCAATCACCCGAGGCAGCCCACTGGCCGCGACCTTGAGCAAAGACTTCCCGCAGGTTCAACTGGTGGAAACCAGTGATACGTTCAGAGCATCGGAGCTGCTCGCACAGGGACAAGTGGATGGCGCAGTGAACACCCTGGTGATCGCCAACTACTTCCTGTCTTCCCAGGTCTTCCAGGATAAGTTGCAAATCAGCGCCAGCATCGGCACGACCCCTGCGACCTTCACCCTGGCCACCTCGCGTCAAGCCACGGAGTTGAGCTCGATCCTCGACAAGGCCCTGCTCAGCATTGCCCCGGATGAAATGGGTGTGATCAACAGCCGCTGGCGTGGCTACACCGCCGCATCCGACAGCTACTGGCGTAATTACCATCAACTGATCGCGCGTATCATCATCGGCACCGGGCTGCTGCTATTGATCTCCCTGGCCTGGAACGCCTACATGCGTCGCCAGATCAAGCATCGAAAAATGGCCGAACGCGCCCTCAACGATCAGTTCGAGTTCATGCGCGCACTGGTCAATGAGACGCCCCATCCGATCTACGTGCGCGACCGCAATGGGCTGTTGCAGACCTGTAACGACAGCTACCTGCAGGTGTTCGATGTCAAGCGCGAAGAGGTGATCGGCAAAAGCGTGACCCAGATGACCATGGCCCTGGCCTCGGAAGCCGCCCAGTATCATGCTGACTATCTGCGCGTGGTGGCCGAGGGTAACCCGCTGATCCTCGATCGCAGCCTGCATATCCACGACAGGAAACTGACCATCTACCATTGGATCCTGCCCTACCGCGACTCTACGGGCGAAGTCCAAGGCATCATCGGTGGCTGGATCGATATCAGTGACCGACGCCAGCTATTCGATGAACTACGCGCCGCCAAGGAGCGTGCCGACGAGGCCAACCGCGCCAAGAGCACGTTCCTGGCCACCATGAGCCACGAGATTCGCACCCCGATGAACGCCGTCATCGGCATGCTCGAACTGACGCTCAAGCGCGCCGACCAAGGGCATCTTGACCGTCCGGCGATCGAGGTGGCGTACAACTCGGCCAGAGACCTGCTGGAGCTGATCGGTGACATCCTCGACATCGCGCGTATCGAGTCCGGCCGCCTCAGCCTGGCGCCGGAGCGCGTCAACCTGCGGGAGGTGATTGAATCAGTGGTGCGCGTCTTCGATGGGCTGGCACGCCAGAAAACCCTCAGCCTGCTGCTGGAGTTCAAACCCGACCTGAACGATATCGAGGTGCTGATAGACCCGCTGCGCTTCAAGCAGGTGCTATCGAACCTTGTGAGCAACGCGATCAAGTTCACCGAACAGGGGCAGGTCAAGATCAAGGTTGAGCTGCAGCCAACCCAGGCACCGGAGCAGATCGAGCTGAAACTAGTAGTGGAAGACACCGGCATCGGCATCAGCCGGGAGGACCAACTGCGCCTGTTCGAACCCTTTGCCCAAGCGGACAACTCCGGGCAACTGGCCCGCAGCGGCGCGGGCCTGGGTCTGGTGATCTGCCGCAGCCTGTGCGCGATGATGGGCGGCCAATTGAGCCTGAGCAGCGTGCCCATGGTGGGCACCCAGGTGCACGTCAACCTGAGCATGCCTCGCCTGCAAGCGATCCAGGCGGAGGGTGAACACACGCCGCAAACGCCGGCCACCGCACTGGTGCTTAACGTACTGGTGGTAGATGACCACCCGGCGAACCGCCTGCTGATGTGCCAGCAACTGGGCTACCTGGGGCATAAATTCACCGCTGCCGAGCACGGTGCGGCGGGGTTCCAGGCCTGGCGTAAAGAGCCTTTCGACCTGGTGATTACCGACTGCAACATGCCCATCATGAATGGCTATGAACTGAGTCGCTCAATCCGTGAGTATGAGCAGCGCGAACAATTGGTGCCCTGCGTGGTGCTGGGCTTTACCGCCAATGCCCAGCCAGAAGAAAGGCAACGATGCGTGCAGGCCGGCATGGATGACTGTCTGTTCAAGCCCATCAGCCTCACCGTACTGGAGCGCCAACTGGCACACATTGTCCCTAAAGCCGTGCACCAACGACTGGACCTCCAATGCCTGGAAGCGTTGACCGGCGGTGACCCCCATTTGAGTCGACGCCTGCTGGAGGAACTACTGAGCAGCAGCCATCAAGACCGCCAGATCCTTAGCGAACTGCTGGATCGACACGCGCCACTCTCGGAAATCATTGAGCAAGCCCACAAGATCAAGGGCGCAGCCCGTATCGTGCAAGCCCATTCATTGGCGGGGCAATGCGAAGCCTTGGAGCAAAGCTGTTCGCGCAATGAGGAGTGGGCCGTGATCGAAAGCGGTATCAAGGCCCTGGAACAACTCATGCAGGCACTGGAAAAGATGCTGCAGGTTCAACTGGATGAGCTGCAAAGCCAATAAGCGTCAGGGCCGGTAGGGGCAGGAGTGAGCAAACGCGCCCCTACCCCAACCTGCCTCACCAGCCGCCTCAGCAGTCGGTCAACCGCAGGAAAATCTCCGCCAGCCGCTCAATGCCCACCTGGTCCTGAGGGGTGAAACGGGCCAGCAATGGGCTGTCGAGGTCAAGAACGCCAATCAGGTGACCGTCCTTGACCAAGGGCACTACCAATTCACTGTTCGAAGCGCTGTCACAGGCGATATGGCCTGGGAACGCGTGCACATCCTCCACGCGCTGGGTTTGCCGCGTTGCCGCAGCCGCACCACACACGCCACGACCAAATGGAATGCGCACACAGGCGATCTGCCCCTGGAAGGGCCCCAGTACCAACTCTTCATTGCGATTGAGGTAAAAACCCGCCCAGTTCAAGTCATCCAACTGGTTGAACAGGAACGCGGAAAACTGCGCACTGTTGGCAATAAAATCGCGCTCATCAGCCAACAGCGACTCCAGTTGCGCACACAGCATGGCATAGCCATCAAGGCCGCTGCCGGCCTGTTGTAAATCGATCATGGTTGACGTTCCAACAATTTAAGACCCACCCAGTAACGGGCGAATTGATAGGCACACCGGCCATTGCGGTTGCCCCGCCCAGTGGCCCAACGCACCGCGAGGACATCAAGCTGCTCATCGCGCTGCCACTGCAAGCCGGCCTTGCTGGCCAACTCGCCGATCCAGTGCTCCACCACATCCAGGAAATGCTCCTGGCTAAACGGGTAGAACGACAGCCACAGGCCAAAACGATCCGACAAGGCAATCTTGTCTTCAACCGCCTCGCTCGGGTGCAATTCGCCATCCACGCGCTTCCAGTTGTCATTGTCGCTCTGGTTTTCCGGCACCAGGTGGCGACGGTTGGACGTGGCATACAGCAGCACGTTTTCCGGCGCCTGTTCCAGGGAGCCATCGAGCACGCTCTTGAGCACGCGATAGTCGCCTTCGCCGGCCTCAAACGATAGGTCATCGCAAAACAGAATAAAGCGTTGGGGTAGCTTGAGCAGTTGCTCGACCACCCGCGGCAGATCCGCCAGGTGGTCACGCTCGATCTCGATCAAGCGCAAGCCCGCCTTGGCGTGCTGGGCAAGCAAGGCACGAACCATGGAAGACTTGCCAGTGCCACGCGAACCCCATAACAGCGCATGGTTGGCGGGCAAACCGTCGAGAAACTGTTGGGTGTTGCGCGCCAGTTGCTCGCGTTGTTTATCGACACCGATCAGGTCCGACAGGCGCATGTCCAGGCTGACCTCCAGCGGCAACAGGAAGCCAGTGCGGCCTTCGCGCTGCCAACGGGCGGCCAGGCATTGGCTCCAGTCGATCGCTTGGCGCGGGGCGGGTAACAACGGTTCCAGGCGAGCCAGCACCGCATCGGCGCGCTCAAGAAAGGCATTCAATCGAGAATCCACAGCTATTCCTCTGGCAACTTCTTGCAAAAGATGGCGTATTGGCAACCCTGCGGCACACTGCATGGGCTGCATCAAAAAAACGATTCATGCCGGGCGAGCCAAAGCTTGTGGATGTTCAGCTATGCTTGCCGGGCGAAGGGAAACGCTAAGTGGTTCAACACTCGATGGATATCAAGTTCGCCCACCGCTTGTCTTATAAACAAGCCAGATTGACTGTGCTGGTCGGTTTCGTCTTGGGAACCCTGCTCAGCCTGATCCAAATCGGCATTGATTATGCCAGTGAAGACGCATCCATCAACCGTGAAATACGCTCACTGATTGAAATCAGCCACAACCCGGCGTCACGCATCGCCTACAACATCGATGCCGAACTCGCCCAGGAACTGACCCTGGGCCTGCTGCACTCCCCTGCCATCATCCGCGCGCAGTTGATCGACAACAATGGCGTGGTGCTGGCCGACGTCAACCGCCCGCGCAAAGAAAGCAACTATCGGCCCGTCAGCGATTTTCTGTTTGGTGCCAATCGCCAGTTCGAAGACCGGCTGTTTCTCAGCCATATGCCCAACGACTCCCTGGGTGTGCTGCGCCTGGACGTCGACACCTATGCCTTTGGCAGCCGTTTCCTGCATCGCGCAGAGATCACCCTGCTCAACGGCTTCGCCCGCAGCCTGTTGCTCACCGGGATTTTACTCGGCCTGTTCTACGTGATGCTCACCCAACCGCTGGTGCGCATTATCCGCGAGCTGAGCACACGCAAACAGGCGCGCCTGGATTGCCCACCGGGGCATGAACACGATGAAATCGGCGTGCTGGTCAGCGTCGCCAACCAGCAATTCGAAAACATGGAAACCGAGATCCAGCAACGGCGCCACGCCGAAGACCGCCTCACGGAGTACCTGGGGCAACTGGAAAATATCGTTTCGGCGCGCACCCTTGAACTCAAGGCCAGTAACCAACGCTTGAGCCAGTCCAACGATGAGCTGGAGGCGGCGAAAATGACGGCGCTGGGCATGGCCCAGGCGCGGGCGGCATTCCTGGCCAATATGAGCCATGAAATCCGCACGCCACTCAACGGGCTGCTGGGCATGATTGCCCTGTCACTGGACAGCCCGCTGACCGCCGAACAGCGCCAGCAACTGTCCATTGCCCATGACTCAGGCAAAGTGCTGGTGGAGTTGCTCAACGATATTCTCGACCTGTCCAAATTCGACGCCGGCCAATTGGAACTGGAGCATATCCCCTTCGACCTGGGCTCCCTGGTGGAGGACACCGCCAACCTGCTGTCGCAAAACGCCGCGCCGAGTGTGGAGCTGACCTGCCTGATCGACCCGCAATTTCCCGCCCAGGTGATCGGTGACCCGACCCGTGTGCGGCAAATCGTCAGCAACTTGCTCTCCAATGCCTTGAAGTTCACCCGCTTCGGCCGCGTCGATGTGCGCCTACGCGCCTTGGAAGGCCGGGTCAGCATCGAAGTGTGCGACACCGGTATTGGCATCGCTCAGGAAGCCCAGGTGAAAATTTTCCAGCCGTTCACCCAGGCCGGCGCTGGCATCACCCGTCAGTTTGGCGGCACGGGTTTAGGCCTGGCACTGACCCATAACCTGTGCGAAGCCATGCAAGGCCGCTTGAGTATCAGTTCGGAGGTGGGCTTTGGCAGCCAGTTCTGCGCCGACCTTCCACTGCCGGCGCATTTGCCTGCCACACGCTATGCACCGCTCACGGGCGAGGTGATCGCCATCACCAACGCCGGCGGCGGGCTGACGGAGCTGCTCACCACGCTATTGCCCTCTTGGGGGCTGACGCCGCGGTGCTATTCCCAGGACGATGATCTGAGCGGGCTGGCGCCCGACCTGTTGATCACTGACTGCCCTGAATGCTTGTTCCGCTTGCGCCCGGGCATCAGCGCGCCGATTCTGCTGGTCACCGCCTACGGCAACTTTTTGCCCAGCGAAGAAGTCGCGGCCCTGGCGCCGCTGCAGCAACAAGCCCGCCCGTTGAGCCGTAACGCGCTGTACCAGATCCTGCAACGCAACCTGCGCAGCGACGCGCAACTGGTGCTCGACCCGGTCCAGATAGAAACCGCACCGCTTGCGCACCGCGCGCGCATCCTGTTGGTGGAGGACAACGCGGTCAACCAACTGGTGGCCAAGGGCATGCTCAGCAAGCTCGGGTGCGAGGTGATCGTCGCAGCCCATGGCGGCGAAGCCCTCAAGCTGCTGGAGGACCAGCGCTTCGATATGGTGTTGATGGACTGCAACATGCCCGTGATGGATGGCTATGAGGCCAGCCGACAGATTCGCCGCAGCGGGCGTTGGCCGGACTTGCCCATCGTGGCCTTGACCGCCAACGCGATGGCCGAAGAACGCGAGCGTTGCCGGGCCGCGGGAATGAACGATTACCTGGCCAAGCCGTTTCGCCGGGAAGAACTCAACGCGCTGCTGGAACTGTGGGTACCGAAGACCACCAGCCTCTGACGGGTACCCGCACCGCGTAGGTCATTTGAGCAGGGCTTCGATCTCCTGGGTCAAGTCCTGGGGCTTGGTGGTTGGCGCAAAGCGCTTGACCTGCTGGCCATCACGGCCGATGAGGAACTTGGTGAAGTTCCACTTGATGTTCTTGGAACCCAGTAGCCCCGGAGCCTGCTTTTTCAACTGCACGAACAGGGGGTGAGCGTCGCTGCCATTGACGTCGATCTTCTTGAACAGCGGAAAACTGACGCCGAAATTCAGCTCGCAAAACTCGGATATCGCGCCTTCGTTGCCCGGCTCCTGCTTGCCGAACTGGTTGCAGGGAAAGCCGAGCACTACCAGGCCCTGGTCCTTGTATTGCTGCCAAAGTTGCTCAAGGCCCTTGTACTGAGGGGTGAAGCCGCATTTGCTGGCGGTGTTGACCACCAGAATGGCCTTGCCGGCAAAATCGGCCAAGGTCTTTTGTTCACCCTTGATGGTGGTGCAAGGGATGCTAAGCAGGGAGTCGCTCATGGCAATACCTCAAGTCAGCGAAAGAAGAACCTTATTCGTGTAGGAGCGAGCTTGCTCGCGAAAAACTCCCAGACGCCGCGCTCATTCAGGCGCCCCGCGTTATCGTTGGCGTTTTTCGCGAGCAAGCTCGCTCCTACGGGGGCTATGCAAGCCTAGCGCGGCACCAGATCCAGGCATACCGAGTTGATGCAGTAGCGCAGCCCCGTCGGCGGTGGACCGTCCGGGAACACATGCCCCAGGTGTGCGTCACACTTGGCGCAAGTGACTTCGGTGCGAATCATGCCGTGACTGACGTCGCGGATCTCGACCATTGCGCTATCGGCAATCGGCTCATAGAAGCTGGGCCAGCCGCAGCCGGAATCAAACTTGGCCTTGGAATCGAACAGCGGCTCGTTGCAGCAGATGCAGTGGTAGACGCCGTCGGTCTTGGTGGCGTTGTACTTGCCGCTGAACGGTCGCTCGGTACCTTTGAGACGGCACACGTTGTACTGCTCCGGATCGAGCATCGCCTTCCATTCGTCTACAGTTTTCTGCAACTTATCCATCGGTACACCTCGGCAACTGAAAAACCCTGATCTGTGTCTTTTCCATGGATCAGGCGGCACGTATGATTGCGCCTCTTCAAAACGCCAGTCTGGCACCCGCGCCACCGGCATTCAAACGTATTTATGGGTGCGGGCCGTGCAGGCTTCACCCTACGGTAGTGCCTACGCCGTCGGGATCGTTCATTTTCAGGATCACATCGCCATGCAGGTCAGCAAATCGAACAAGCTCGCCAACGTCTGCTACGACATTCGCGGCCCAGTGCTCAAGCACGCCAAACGCCTGGAAGAGGAAGGCCATCGCATCCTCAAGCTGAACATTGGCAACCCGGCGCCGTTTGGTTTCGAGGCGCCGGACGAAATCCTCCAGGATGTGATCCGCAACCTGCCGACCGCCCAGGGTTACAGCGACTCCAAGGGCCTGTTCAGCGCGCGCAAGGCGGTGATGCAGTACTACCAGCAAAAGCAGGTCGAAGGCGTCGGCATCGAGGACATCTACCTGGGCAACGGCGTGTCCGAGTTGATCGTGATGTCCATGCAGGCATTGCTCAACAATGGCGATGAAGTGCTGGTGCCAGCCCCGGATTACCCACTGTGGACCGCCGCCGTGACCCTGGCGGGCGGCCATCCGGTGCATTACCTGTGTGATGAAGGCGCCGACTGGTTCCCGGACCTGGCCGACATCAAGGCCAAGATCACCCCCAACACCAAGGCCCTGGTGATCATCAACCCGAACAACCCTACAGGCGCGGTGTACTCCAGGGAAGTACTGCTGGGCATGCTGGAACTGGCACGCCAGCACAACCTGGTGGTGTTCTCCGACGAGATCTACGACAAGATCCTCTACGATGACGCCGTGCATATCTGCACCGCCTCCCTGGCGCCAGACCTGCTGTGCCTGACCTTCAATGGCCTGTCCAAGTCCTACCGCGTGGCGGGTTTCCGCTCCGGCTGGATCGCCATCTCCGGGCCCAAGCACAACGCGCAAAGCTACATCGAAGGCATCGACATGCTGGCCAACATGCGCCTGTGCGCCAATGTACCGAGCCAGCACGCGATCCAGACCGCCCTCGGCGGTTACCAGAGCATCAATGACCTGATCCTGCCCCAAGGCCGCTTGCTGGAGCAGCGTAACCGCACCTGGGAATTGCTCAACGCAATCCCCGGCGTGAGCTGTGTGAAGCCCATGGGCGCGCTCTACGCGTTTCCGCGGATCGACCCGAAAGTCTGCCCGATCCTCAACGATGAGAAGTTCGTGCTCGACCTGCTGCTGTCAGAAAAACTGCTGGTGGTGCAAGGCACCGCCTTCAACTGGCCGTGGCCGGATCACTTTCGCGTAGTGACCTTGCCACGCGTGGATGACCTGGAAATGGCCATTGGTCGCATCGGTAACTTCCTGAAGTCCTATCGCCAGTAAGGCCATTGACGCTGTACGACTCACAAAGGGTCGTACAGCGATTATCTAGCAACACTTCTATGTCACTTACTTGCGGTTGTACTTCATTTGGCCTCTGCCGATGACGTACCCCCTATAATCACGGGGCGACGGGGCAGCATCGGGTCGATCAAGGCTGACAATACAGGTGGGAAAATCCCTTCAAAGCCCTACGCCCGAGGTGTAGGACACAGTTTGAAATAGTCCCCCGGTTGAATCACCCCATGCCGCACCTTATATACCCCGCAGTGAGCGACATATTAAGCATGAGGAGAATTCTACAACCATGATGCGCATCCTGCTGTTCTTGGCCACTAACCTGGCGGTCGTACTGATTGCCAGCGTCACCCTGAGCCTTTTTGGCTTCAACGGGTTCATGGCGGCCAATGGGGTTGATCTGAACCTCAATCAGCTGCTGATTTTCTGTGCGGTCTTTGGTTTTGCCGGCTCGCTGTTCTCGCTGTTCATCTCCAAGTGGATGGCGAAGATGAGCACCAGCACCCAGATCATCACTCAACCCCGCACTCGCCATGAACAATGGCTGATGCAAACCGTGGAGCAGTTGTCTCAGGAAGCTGGCATCAAAATGCCCGAAGTGGGGATTTTTCCAGCCTATGAGGCCAACGCCTTTGCGACCGGCTGGAACAAGAACGACGCACTGGTGGCTGTGAGCCAGGGCCTGCTGGAGCGGTTTTCGCCCGATGAAGTCAAGGCGGTGCTGGCCCACGAGATCGGCCACGTAGCCAACGGCGACATGGTCACCCTGGCCCTGGTACAAGGCGTGGTGAACACCTTCGTGATGTTCTTTGCGCGGATCATCGGCAACTTCGTCGACAAGGTCATCTTCAAGAACGAAGAAGGCCGTGGCATTGCCTACTTCGTGGCGACCATTTTCGCCGAGTTGGTCCTGGGCTTCCTGGCCAGCGCCATCGTGATGTGGTTCTCGCGCAAACGCGAGTTCCGCGCCGACGAAGCCGGCGCACGCCTGGCGGGCACCAGCGCCATGATCGGCGCGCTGCAACGCTTGCGCTCCGAACAGGGCCTGCCAGTGCATATGCCCGACAGCCTGACCGCCTTCGGCATCAACGGCGGCATCAAGCAGGGCCTGGCTCGCTTGTTCATGAGCCACCCGCCGCTGGAAGAGCGGATTGACGCACTGCGTCGCCGCGGCTGATAGCCGGATGACTCGACAAGGGGCGATCTGATCGCCCCTTTTTTATGCCTGCTGATTTTCACCGCTCCCTGTAGGAGCGAGCTTGCTCGCGAAAAACTTCAACGATACGCGGGCTTTCTGAATGAACGCGGCGCCTGGGAGTTTTTCGCGAGCAAGCTCGCTCCTACAAAAGCAAAAGCCCTTATCAGCGCCTGGTCAGCCGATAAGCACGTTCTTCAAGGCGAGTAACACCGTCCTGCAGGAACTTTCCGCTCTCGCTCAGGATGTCCCGCTCCTCCAGCCGCTCCAACGCCCAATATGACCCCAGCAGCAGCTGCACTTCCTCGTCCGTAACAGCAAAAGGTGGGCCGGCCTTCTGCGCTTGGTCGTAATCGACGGTAATCAGCAACCCCTGGCAGCCTGAGGACAGCAAGGCATTCAGGTGCTCGGCGTATTGCGCACGCATCAGCGGCGGTAAGGCAATTAATGCCGCGCGGTCATAAACGGCGCTGCAACCGGCCACTGCCTCAGCATCCAGACTGAAGAAATCGCCACACCACAGTTCGATCTGGCCCGCCTGGTAAACCTTGAAGGCGCCCTTCTGAGTGACGTGCGGCACAAGCCCCTGCTCGCTGAAGAACGCCTCCACCGCCTGCTCCGATAGCTCCACGCCCATTACCGGGTACCCCTGGCTCTCGAGCCATACCAAGTCCAGGCTTTTGCCACACAACGGCACCAGCACCTTTGCCCCCTCGGGCAGCCCCAGCACGGGCCAGTGCCGTTGCAAATAGGGATTGACCTCGCGCTGGTGGAAACCAATCTGATTGCTCGCCCAGCGGTCCTGCCAAAATTCAGGCTGCATGAATCACTCCGAAAATTCGATCAAAAGGCGCTAAAACTTATATTAGATTTAGATCGATGATCTGATTGAAGATGGCTCCATCTTAACCCTCAGGACCCTGCTCATGCTCCCCAGCCTGTTTATCTCCCACGGCTCGCCCATGCTGGCCTTGCAACCCGGCGCCAGCGGCCCTGCGCTGCAGCGCCTGGCCGCCGAACTGCCACGGCCCAAAGCCATTGTGGTGGTGTCGGCGCATTGGGAAAGCCCGGAATTGCTGGTCAGCGGCAGTGCTGCACCCGAAACCTGGCACGACTTCGGCGGTTTCCCGCGCGAGCTGTTTGCGGTGCAATACCCCGCGCCGGGTGACCCACAACTGGCCAGTGAGATCGTCGAACTGCTGCACGCCGACGGTCTGGCTGCCAGCATTGATGAACGTCGGCCTTTCGACCACGGCACCTGGGTCCCGCTGTCGCTGATGTACCCGGCAGCAGATATTCCGGTGGTGCAAGTCTCCTTGCCCAGTCGCATGGGACCGGCCCTGCAGACCCGTGTCGGGCATGCACTCGCCAGCCTGCGTGAACAGGGTGTGCTGTTGATCGGCTCCGGTAGCATCACCCATAACCTGGGCGAACTGGATTGGCGCCCAGGCCCGGAAACGATCACCCCGTGGGCGCGGGAGTTTCGCGACTGGGTGGTCGACAAACTGGCGACCAATGACGACGCCGCCTTGCATGACTATCGCCGCCAAGCCCCCCATGCCGTTCGCAGCCATCCTAGCGATGAGCACTTGCTGCCACTGTATTTTGCGCGGGGTGCGGGCGCAGATTTCAGCGTCGCGCACCAAGGCTTCACACTGGGCGCCCTGGGCATGGATATCTATCGTTTTGGCTGACGCCGTCATACCTTTAGAAGCTGGCTTGCTGCAATAGCAGCCGAAGGTAACCACGATGCGAAGCGAGTCGCTCTTGATCTTGATCTGCTTTTGATCTTGATCTGGCTTT
>NZ_LYSO01000090.1:0-25166 GCF_001728935.1 Pseudomonas sp. AP42 | reverse complement strand
GATCTTTGTCGTTTTCCAGGCCGGTGTTTGCCGCAGGCGGCAGTAGTCCGCCGTTTTTTCGACTGTTTCTGCCCTGCCTATTTCAGCTATCTCCACGAAACCCCCGCCGCGCCTGGACTTTGGCCTCTTTTGAAAAGTTGGTTCGCAAATTGCTTAAGCCTCCTCAGTACAGCGGTGGGCGGCAAGCGTCCGTCAGAAAGAGGATAGAGCGTGGACAAGTACCTTTATGTGGCAATGACCGGCGCCAGCCAGAATGCACTGGCGCAGAAGGCCCATGCCAACAATCTGGCGAACATTTCCACCAACGGTTTCCAGCGCGACCTGGAGCAGGCGCGCTCGATGCCGGTGTTCGGTGACAGCTTTCCGGCGCGGGCGTTTGCCATGACCGAGCGGCCGGCCACTGACTTTTCTCCGGGCGCGATGATCGAGACCGGTCGCGACCTCGACGTGGCGGTCAGCGGCGACGGCTGGATGGCGGTGCAAACCCCCGATGGCGGCGAAGCCTACGTGCGCAGTGCCAGCATGAACGTGGATGCCCTGGGCGTGCTGCGGGCTGGCAACGGTATGCCGATCATGGGCAACGGTGGCCCGATTGCCGTGCCGCCCCAGCAGAAAATCGAAGTGGGTTCGGACGGCACCATCAGCATCCGTGCCATGGGTGAAGGCCCGCGGGTGATGGCGGAAGTGGACCGTATCAAGATGGTCCAGCCAGACCTCAAGAACATGACCAAAGGCCTGGACGGCACCATCCACACCAAGGATGGCCAGCCGGCCCAGGCCGACGCGAACGTGCGGCTGACCTCGGGTTTCTTGCAGGCGAGTAACGTCAATGCCGTGGAAGAAATGACCGCGGTGCTGGCGCTGGCCAAGCAGTTCGAGTTGCACATCAAGATGATGAACAGCGCTAAAGAAGACGACCAGGCCATGACGCGCGTCATGCAGATGAGCTGATTCAAGCCCACTCACTAATTTGCAACGCAGCGCCAACCATCCGGCGCACGAAGGAGAACAGCATGCTTCCGGCTCTATGGGTTGCCAAGACAGGCCTGTCCGCCCAGGACACCAACCTGACGACCATTTCCAACAACCTGGCAAACGTGTCGACCACGGGCTTCAAACGTGACCGCGCCGAGTTCCAGGACTTGCTCTACCAGATCAAGAAGCAACCGGGCGCCCAATCGACCCAGGACAGCGAACTGCCGTCGGGCCTGCAACTGGGTACCGGTGTGCAGATCGTCGGCACCCAGAAAAACTTCAGCGCCGGTAACCTGCAGCAAACCGGCCAGCCCCTGGACATGGCGATCAATGGCCGCGGCTTTTTCCAGGTGCTGCAGCCGGATGGCACCACCTCTTACACCCGTGACGGCACTTTCCACCTGGATTCCAACGGCCAGATCGTGACCGCCAACGGTTTCGCCCTGGAGCCTGCTGTCGTGGTGCCGCCCGACGCCAAGACCTTCACCGTCGGCAACGACGGCACCGTGTCCATCACCGTTGCTGGCAACCCGGCCTCCCAAGTGATCGGCAACCTGCAAACCGCCGACTTCATCAACCCGGCCGGCCTGCAGGCGATGGGCAACAACCTGTTCCTGGAAACCGCCTCCAGTGGCGCGCCGCAAATCGGCACCCCTGGCTTGAACGGCTTCGGCACCACGCTGCAAAGCACCCTGGAAACCTCCAACGTCAGCACCGTTGAGGAGATGGTCAACATGATCACCACCCAGCGCGCCTACGAGATGAACTCCAAGGTGATTTCCACCGCCGACCAGATGCTTTCGTTCGTTACGCAGAATCTGTAATCAGTCTATGGGGCGCCCTTGAGGGTGCCTGCAACACCGTGAGGTTAGGGTCATGAATCGCTATATTTGTGTGTTGGCATTGAGTGGGATCGCCGTGCTTGCGGGCTGTGTCGCCCCCTCGCCAAAGCCCAATGACCCGTACTATGCGCCGGTGTTGCCACGCACGCCGCTGCCGGCGGCGGCCAACAATGGCTCGATCTACCAGGCCGGGTTCGAGCAGAACCTGTACAGCGACCGCAAGGCGTTCCGGGTCGGTGACATCATCACCATCACCCTGAACGAGAAGACCCAGGCCAGCAAGAACGCCAACTCGCAGATCGGCAAGAACAGCAAGACCAGCATCGGCCTGACCTCGCTGTTCGGCGGTGGCCTGAACACCAATAACCCGCTGGGCAGCGGTGACCTGAGCCTGGACGCCGGCTACAGCGGCGACCGTGCCACCAACGGCAAGAGCGCAGCAGGGCAGGGCAACAGCCTGACCGGTTCGATCACCGTGACTGTCGCCGACGTATTGCCCAACGGCATCATTGCCGTGCGCGGTGAAAAGTGGATGACCCTCAACACCGGCGACGAGCTGGTGCGCATCGCCGGCATGGTCCGCGCCGATGACATCTCTACCGACAACACCGTGCCGTCGACGCGCATTGCAGATGCACGCATTACCTACTCGGGCACCGGTTCGTTTGCCGATGCGAGCCAGCCGGGCTGGTTCGACCGCTTCTTCCTCAGCCCGCTGTTCCCTTTCTAGGTGGCCATTTTGAAGTTCAAACAGCTGATGGCGATGGCGCTCTTGTTGGCGTTGAGTGCTGTGGCCCAGGCCGAGCGCCTGAAGGACATCGCCAGTATTTCCGGCGTGCGCTCCAACCAGTTGATCGGCTATGGCCTGGTGGTGGGGCTCAACGGCACGGGTGACCAGACCACGCAGACGCCGTTCACCCTTCAAACCTTCAACAACATGCTCTCCCAGTTCGGCATCAAGGTGCCGCCAGGCTCGGGCAACGTGCAGTTGAAGAACGTCGCAGCAGTGTCGATCAGCGCCGATCTGCCCGCGTTCGCCAAGCCGGGGCAGGTGGTGGACATCACCGTGTCGTCCATGGGTAACTCCAAGAGTCTGCGCGGCGGCACCTTGCTGATGACGCCGCTCAAAGGTATCGACGGCAACGTCTACGCCATCGCCCAAGGCAACCTGGTGGTCGGCGGTTTTGACGCCGAAGGCCGCGACGGTTCGAAGATCACCGTCAACGTGCCGTCGGCCGGGCGTATCCCCGGTGGCGCCACGGTTGAACGCACCGTGCCGAGTGGTTTCAATCAGGGCAACAGCCTGACCCTGAACCTCAACCGCTCCGACTTCACCACCGCCAAGCGCGTGGTCGACAAGATCAATGACATGCTCGGCCCTGGCGTGGCCCAGGCCATCGATGGCGGCTCGATTCGTGTCACTGCTCCGCTGGACCCAAGCCAGCGTGTTGACTACCTGTCGATCCTGGAAAACCTTGAAGTGGACCCCGGCCAGGCCGTGGCCAAAGTCATCATCAACTCGCGCACCGGCACCATCGTGATCGGCCAGAACGTCAAGGTCTCGCCGGCGGCGGTGACCCACGGCAGCCTGACGGTGACCATCACCGAAGACCCGATCGTCAGCCAGCCGGGGCCGTTGTCCGGTGGCCAGACTGCCGTGGTCCCGCGTTCGCGCGTCAATGCCCAGCAAGAAGCCAAACCGATGTTCAAGTTCGGCCCCGGCACCACCCTGGACGAGATTGTCCGTGCGGTGAACCAGGTGGGCGCCGCGCCCGGCGACTTGATGGCGATCCTCGAAGCTTTGAAGCAGGCCGGCGCGTTGCAAGCCGACCTGATCGTGATCTGAGGCCATGGCCATGGATATGCGCAAGAGCGGCATCAGCAGCACGGCGGACTCGGGGTCTTACTCCGACCTGAACCGGCTTAACCAGCTCAAGGTCGGTGCCGACAAAAACAGCGAAGGCAACCTGCGTAAAGTGGCGCAGGAATTCGAGTCGCTGTTTTTGAACGAGATGCTCAAGTCCATGCGTTCGGCCACCGAGGCCCTGGGCAAGGACAACCCGCTGAACACCCCGGCCGCCAAGCAGTACCAGGAAATGTACGACCAGCAACTGGCGGTGTCGATGTCCCGCGAAGGCGGCGGTATCGGCCTGGCCGATGTGCTGATGCGCCAGATGCAGAAGAACAAACCGGTGGAGGCCCAGGCCGCCACCTTGCAAGGCCCGGCGGCGGATGCGCCGGTGAAGAAAGTCGATGTGCCGACCGAGATTGCCGCCGGTACCCAGGCCGAAGGCCCGTTGGGCCGCTCCAATGGCCAGCGGCCTTTGTGGGCATATCGCGTGGCTGTGCCTGAGGGGGCCAGTACCCATGCCAACGACATGGAGCTGATGAACCAGCGCCGTATCGCCTTGCCCAGCAAGTTGGCCGACCGCCTGCTGGCGGGCATCGTGCCGAACGCCCCGGTCGAAGCCAAAGCCGCGCCCCTGCGTAACAGCGCTGCCGACGACACGGTCATCAACAGCAGTGCGCGTAGCTTTGCCGTGCCGAGCGGGCGCATGCAAGTGTATGGCCGCGCCATTGCCCAGCCACCGCTGGCACCAGCGAAGAAAGCCTTCAGCTCCCAGGATGAGTTTGTCGCCACCATGCTGCCGATGGCCAAGGCCGCCGCCGCACGTATCGGTATCGACCCCAAGTACCTGGTGGCCCAGGCCGCACTGGAAACCGGCTGGGGCAAATCGGTGATGCGCGCCGAGGACGGCAGCAGCAGCCACAACCTGTTCGGCATCAAGGCCGGCCAGAGCTGGCAGGGCGGTCAGGCCCGGGCGATCACCAGCGAGTTTCGCGATGGTGCGATGGTCAAGGAAACGGCGCAGTTCCGTTCCTACAGCTCCTACCAGGACAGCTTCCACGACCTCGTGACCCTGCTGCAAAGCCATGATCGCTATAAAGAAGTTGTGAAATCAGCCGACAACCCCGAACAGTTTGTACGCGAGTTGCAAAAAGCCGGTTATGCAACCGACCCGGATTACGCCAGCAAGATTTCGCAGATCGCAAAAAACATGAACAGTTACCAGAACTACGCTGCCGCTGGCGCAACCACACATTTATAAGGTCTGAACCATGAGTTTGCTCAGTATCGGGATGTCAGGGCTCAATGCCGCTCAAGGATCGTTGTCGGTCTTGAGTAATAACATCGCCAACGTGAATACCCCGGGGTACTCGCGTCAGCAGACCACGCAAAATACCAACGCGTCGAACCCGTTCGGCGGCGTGTACATCGGCAGCGGCACCACCCTGGCCGATGTGCGCCGGGTGTACAACGAGTACCTGGACACCGCTTACCAGAACAGCACGGCGCTCAATAACGACGCCAAGGCGTACCTGGACCAGGTCGGTGCCGTCGACAAAGTGTTGTCGGACAAAACCACCGGCCTGTCCTCGGTGCTCAGTTCGTTCTTCGCCACCCTGCAAACCGCCGCGTCCAACCCCAGCGACCTGTCGGCCCGCCAACTGCTGGTGACCAACGCCCAGACCCTGAGCAGCCGTTTCAACGCGATCTCCACGCAGTTGACCCAGCAGAAAGAGACGATCAACAACCAACTGAGCAGCATGAGTGACCAGGTCAACCAATTGACCGCCTCGATTGCCTCCCTCAACCAGCAGATCTCCCAGGCCCAAGGCAGCTCCAACAGCGCCCCGGCCAACCTGCTGGACTCGCGTAACGAGGCAGTACGCTCGCTCAATGAGTTGATTGGTGTCACGGCCACCGAGAAAAACGGCCAGTTCAGTGTGACCACCGGCAGCGGCCAGTCCCTGGTGGAGGGCGGGATCTCCAACAAGATTTCCGCCGCGCCAAGCAAAACCGATAACAGCCAGTACACCATCCAGCTGGACATGAACGGCACCACCCTGGACCTGGGCTCGGTGATCAGCGGCGGCAGCATCGGCGGCCTGTTGCGCTATCGCAGCGATGCCTTGATGCCGGCCATCAATGAACTGGGCCGTATCGCCATCGCCACGGCAGACACGCTCAACAACCAACTGGGCCAGGGCCTGGACCTCAACGGTGACTTTGGCGTTTCGCTGTTCAAAGACATCAACAGCGCCGCCGCCATTGCCTCGCGCAGCCAGGGTGCCTCGGGCAACAGCGCCGGCGCGGGCAACCTGAACGTGACGATCAAGGACAGCAGTCAGTTGTCCACGTTTGACTACACCGTGACCTTCAGCGACAAGACCGATCCTAACAAGATCACGGTGTTGCGTTCGGACGGCAAGGCCATGGGCACCTTCGACATGAGCTCAACACCGCCGCCGACCCTGGATGGCTTCACCCTGGCGCTGGACGGCAAGGGCGCCATGGCGTTTGGCGACAGCTTCAAGGTCAGCCCCACCGCCACGGGCGCCAGCGGTATTGGCGTGGCGCTCACCGATGCGAACAAACTGGCGTTCGCCGGCCCGTTGGCAGGTACCAGCAGCACGACCAACAGCGGCACGGGTACCTTCACCCAGCCGGCCTTGACGGTGCCGCTGGATATCCATGGCGGCACCGACACCGCGCAGCTGCGCGCCGGTATTGAAAACTCGATGCCGGTGAAGATGGTGTTCGGCAAGCCCGCCGCCGACGGTACGCAGTCCTATACCATCAACGATTCCAAGGGCAATCCGATTGGCACTGGCTCGATCATTCCGGGGCAGGGCAACAAGATCACCGTGGACGTGCCGATGCGCGACGCCAGCGGTGCCGCCATTCCCGGCAAGAGCTTCAAGTTCGACACCACCGTCAACGGCTCGCCGGCAGACGGCGACAGCACCACCTTTGCCTTCAACAGTGGCGGCAAGTCCGACGGCCGCAACGCCCAGGAACTGCTGAACCTGCAAACCAAGGCCACCGTCGGCATGGGCGATGGCAACGCGGGCACCAGCCTGGTGGGCGCCAACAGCAAGCTGGTCTCGACCGTAGGTGCCAAGGCCAGCCAGGCCGGGGTCGACACCGCCGCCACCGGCGCGTTGCTCAGCGCCAACAAGGAAGCACGCAACTCGGTATCCGGGGTCAACCTGGATGATGAAGCGGGCGACATGATCAAGTTCCAGCAGTACTACACCGCGTCGTCGCAGATCATCAAGGCTGCGCAGGAAACCTTCACCACACTGATGAATGCTCTTTAAGGGAGGCTGGGACGATGCGTATTTCTACACAGCAGTATTTTGAGACCAGCTCTGCCAAGTACCAGAGCAACTATTCCAGCGTGGTCAAGGCCCAGGACCAGGCCAGCTCCGGCGTGCGCGTGCAAACCGCCGCGGATGATCCGGTGGCGGCGGCGCGGTTGTTGATGCTGCAGCAGCAGAAAGACATGCTGGCGCAGTTCAATGGCAACATCGACACCCTGAAAAACTCGCTGACCACCCAGGACGGCGTGCTGGAAAATATCAATATCGCGATTCAACGAGCCAGTGAGTTGGCGCTCAAGGCGGGTAACGTCGGCATCAGCGACGCTGACCGCAAGTCGACGGCCGCCGAGATTGGCGCCATTGAAGACCAGGTCCTGGGCCTGCTCAATACCAAGGACGCCAGCGGCAATTACTTGTTCTCCGGCAGCAAGACCGACACGCCGCCCTACGCCCGCAACAATGACGGCACCTACAGCTACCAGGGCGATGACACGCCGCTGAGCTTGAAGATCGCAGAGAACCTGTCGGTTGCCATGGGCAATACCGCCAAGAGCATGCTTGAAAGCTCGGCGAATACGGGCCGTACGCAAACCGCGCCAATCCTCGTGCCGCCAGCGGTCGACGATGGCAAGGTCACCGTCTCTGCCGGGCTGATCGCGGCCAACAGCAGCTATAACAGCAGTTTTTCCGATGGTCAGCCGTATAAGCTGACCTTCACTAGCAGCACCCAATACGTCGTCACGGACAATGCCGGCAAGGACATCACCTCGGAGATTCCGGGCAACGGCACTTTCGATGCCACCAAGGAAGGCGGTTCGACTATCAGCCTGCGCGGGGTCAAGTTCGACATCGGCTTGAACCTGGGCAAAGACGCACTGGGCAAAGACATACTGCCTGGCGCGCCGTCGGACGCCATCGTCAAGGACCGCGAGTTCAGCCTGTCGGTCAAACCAGACACCTTCAGCGTTTCGCGCACCCCCAGCAATCCGTCCACCGCGCAACTGAGCGGCGGCACGGTGAGCGATCCGGCGGCCTACGCCAGCACCTTTCCCAATTCGGGCGTGATCGTGAAGTTCGGTGCCGCTGGCGCCTATGACCTGTATGCGCAGCCGTATAGCGCAGACAGTAAATCCATCGCCAGTGGCACCCTGGCGGCCGGCGCAACCACCATCACGGCGGCAGGGGTGACCTTTGATGTCACCACCGCACCGGGGCCGGCAGACGGCGACCAGTTTGCGATCAGTGCCACCAGCAACAAGAACGAGAACGTCCTCGATACCCTGAGCCATCTGCGCAAAATTCTGGAGACGCCATCAGACGGCAACCCGGCGGCGCAGAAGGAACTCAAGGATGTGGTGGCCAAGTCGATTGGCAACTTGACCAATGCCTACGGGCAGATCGACCAGGCACGTGGCTCACTGGGCGCGCGCCTCAACGGCCTGGACATTCAGTCCAAGGAAAACGTCAGCCTGGACCTGGCCAATACCACCACCATGAATGCCCTGGGCAATGTCGACTTCGCCGAAGCCGCCGTCAACCTGAGCTTGCAGCAAACCATGTTGCAGGCTTCCCAACTGGCCTTCGTGAAAATCTCGCAGTTGAGCCTGTTCAACAAGATGTAAACGGCGTTCAGTCAAGCGGCCCGCTCTGGAAACAGGGCGGGCCGTTGTCGTTTCTGGGGCTTAATTGTTGAAACGTTTTGCATAAACCACGCAAAATTGAGTGACCTGTGAGTCATAAAGCGCATCTTCACTGTATCGTGTGAAAAGGATAAGTCGTCACAGGGCCTTCATCGGGCGGCTTTCAGCGAGTTTTTCATGGGGTTATCCCCTTTATTGTCAGCACTCCCGGCGTAGCCCGAGGGGTGTTCTCCAGCTATTTAGTATTGGGAAGCCACAATGATTGGCATAAAAAGCATCGCCAGTTACGTGCCGGCAGACGGGATCGATAACTACGCCCAGGGTGCCAAATTCGCCAAGGATGAAGAGTTCATCATCGGCAAGATCGGTTCGGCGTTCCTGCCGCGCAAGGAAGCTGCACAGGAAACGTCCGACCTGTGCGTCGAAGCCGTCAACGCATTGTTCGCCAATAACCCGGATTTGAAGCGCGAGTCCATCGACGCGCTGATCGTCGTTACCCAGAACGGCGATGAAGAGGGCTTGCCCCACACCGCCGCTATCGTGCAGGACAAACTGGGCCTGCCGACTCACGTGGCCGCCTTCGATATCTCCCTGGGCTGCTCCGGCTACGTCTACGGCATCTACGCGATGAAGGGCTTCATGGAAGCCGCCGGCCTGAAAAACGGCCTGCTGATCACCGCCGACCCGTATTCCAAGATCGTCGACCCGGAAGACCGCAACACCACCATGCTGTTCGGCGATGCCGCCACCGCCACCTGGATGGGCGAGGACGCGCCGTGGTTGCTGGGCAAATCCAAGTTCGGCACCGACGGTTCCGGCGCGCCGCACTTGAAGGTCAGCGATGGTGTGTTCTTCATGAACGGCCGCCAGGTGTTCAACTTTGCCTTGCTCAAGGTGCCGGCGCACTTGCACGAGCTGCTCAATGAGTCGGACCTCAAGGCCGATGACATCGATGCGTTCTGCATCCACCAGGGCAGCGCGGCCATCGTCGACGCCGTGGCGCGCCGCTTTGAAGAAGCGCCGGTGGACAAGTTCATCAAGGACATGGTCGAGACCGGTAACACCGTGTCGTCGAGCATCCCGCTGCTGCTGGAAAAGCACGTGATGGACGCCACCTGGAAGCGCGTGGCTATCAGCGGCTTTGGCGTGGGCCTGTCGTGGGGCTCGGCGATTCTTTATCGCCCGTGATGCTTTAGCCGCTGTACAAAAAAACGCCGATGATCCCACGATCATCGGCGTTTTTTTTCGCCCCCTCTCCCTGTAGGAGCGAGCTTGCTCGCGAAGAACGTTAACGATAACGCGGGCATTCAGAATGCACGCGGCGTTCTCAGGTTCTTCGCGAGCAAGCTCGCTCCTACAAGGGCGAAGTTTTGGCGCCAGTAACCCGTGATTACGGGCGTTTCACGCCTCTATAAGGCCTTGAAATACAAGGGCTGGCACAGGGCTACTAAAAAAAATCAAAAAAATCCTCAAGCAACCGGCTACCACGACGATAACTATTACGTAGGTTCTCTAGGCCACACCCGGCGGTCGCCAGGGCCGGAAGCCGCAGTATCCAAACCACGAGGATTTCGTCATGGCATTATCAGTAAACACCAACATCACCTCCCTGGGTGTCCAGAAGAACCTGAACAAAGCTTCCGACGCTCTGAGCCAGTCGATGAACCGTCTGTCCTCCGGCCTGAAAATCAACAGCGCCAAAGACGACGCTGCCGGCATGCAGATCGCTAACCGTCTGAACAACCAGGTCAAAGGCCTGAACGTTGCCATCTCCAACGCCAACAACGGCGTGTCGATTGCCCAGACCGCTGAAGGCGCGATGCAAGAGTCCACCAACACCCTGCAGCGTCTGCGTGAACTCGCCCTGCAAGCGGCCAACGGTGATAAAAGCGACGCTGACCGTGTTTCCCTGCAGCAAGAATTCACCGCTAAAGTGGGCGAACTGAACCGTATCGCCAGCACCACCACCTTCGGTGGTCGTAACCTGCTGGACGGCTCGTTTCAGAACGTAGCGTTCCAGATTGGCGCAAACGCTAACGAGACTATCTCGTTCGGCATGACCGATATCAGTTCTACCGCGCTGAAAGGCAACTACAGCGAAGCAACCGTTAACAGCACTGCACTGAGCGGTCTGGCCGCAACTACTACTGGCTCGGTACTCACTGACAAAGCGACTGCCACGGGCACCGCTGCTGTCGGCGCAACTGTAGATACCGATACCATAAAGATTAATGGTACAACCATCAGCTTCGGTAACGTCGCTGCTACTGACTTGGGCGTTGCCGCAGTTGCCGCTATCAACAAAGAGACAGCTACTACCGGTGTTACTGCTAGTGCCGATGCTACCGGTGTCCTCACACTGACCTCTGCCAAAGCTATCAAGCTTGAAGCTGGTGATGTTGCCGGCGCGGTCGTTGGCCCACCTGCGGTAGCTGCGAAAACTGACGGCTTGGTCAATCTCAAGCTTGCTGCTAATGCTAACATTGCCCCCACCAGCAATTTGACCGCTGATGGCTCGATCACTGTGAACGGTGCTGCGGTAACTTGGGCGAAAGGCGACGCCATGTCGACCGTTCTCACCAAGCTCACCACTGCTGCTGGCGGCGCTGCAGCTGGTGCTTCCGCTACCTTCACCGATGGTCGTCTCAAGCTGACCTCGGGTAACGGTGCTGACATTAAGCTGGCTAACACCAATAGCGGTTCGCTGTCGCAACTGGGGCTGTCTGCCGGTACCACCCAAGCCAAATTGACCGAAGATACCTCGATCTCGGTCAACGGCGTAGAAGTCAAGTTCAAGAAAGGCGACACTTCTGACGCGGTTGTAGCTTCGATCAACAGCGCCAGCACCGGTGTGCAGGCTAGCAAAAACGCTGACGGCACTCTGAGCCTGTTTGCAGACAAAGATATCACCATCAAAGACGGCAGCGCTGGTACTGGACTGAAAGCCCTGGGTCTGACAACTGTTGCCAATGCGGGCACCAAAACCGCCGTCACTATGGAAACCAGCGTTTCCAACCTGAACATCCTGTCTGCCGCTTCTTCGCAGCAGGCTATCCAGGCTCTGGACGACGCCATGCAGCAAATCGACAGCCAGCGTTCGCAGCTGGGTGCCGTACAAAACCGCTTCGCCAGCACCGTGGCCAACCTGCAGAGCATTTCGCAGAACTCCTCCGCTGCCAAAGGCCGCGTAGAAGACGCTGACTTCGCTTCTGAAGCCGCTGAGCTGACCAAGCAACAAACCCTGCAACAGGCTTCCACTGCGATCCTGTCCCAGGCCAACCAACTGCCATCGTCTGTTCTGAAGCTGCTTCAGTAATAGCGCTAGCGGTTAAATAACGGGAGGGTGCGTTTAACAACGTGCCCTTCCGTTTTTTCAGTTTGGAGGTGGTGACATGGACATGAGCATCAAGCTGACCTCGTCTTACCCCGCAGCCCCGGCCCCGGCCAACCTTGGCGCAGTGGTGACCCAGGCCAAGCCTGTGGCCAGCAATGAGCCGAGCAAAAGTGAAGAGCCTCAGCGCGTGGCGCTGGAACAGGCTGTGACCGATATGCGTGAGTTTGTGCAGGCTTCACAGCGCAACCTGGATTTTTCCATCGATGACTCTACCGGCAAGGTAGTGGTCAAGGTGATCGCCACTGACAGTGGTGAAGTGATTCGACAGATACCATCGGAGACCGCGCTGAAATTGGCGCAGAACCTGAGCGATGCCGGCAGCCTGTTGTTTGATAGCAAGGCTTGAGTTGGCACGAAACATGTTTCTGATTGCGGTCTAGGCGTATAAGCGCCAAAAAAACGGCCGCTGCAGGACAAGGAGAATGGCAAATGGCTAGTTCAACGATTTCCGGCCCAGGTTCGGGCTACGACACCCAAGCAATCGTCAAGGCGCTGGTCGGTGCCGAGCAGGCGCCCAAGCAGGCTCAGATCACCAACGAGCAGAAGAAAGCCACCGTGCAGTTGTCTGCCGTGGGCTCGGTCAAGACGGCGTTGGAAGCCTACCAGGCGGCGATCACCAAGTTGAACAATGCCTCGGCCTTCAACGGGCTGGCGGCGACTTCTTCGGAAGAGAAAAACGCCAAGGTCACCCTGACTGACGGTGCATCCAGCGGCAAGTACCGCTTGGAAATTGCCAACCTGGCCACTGCTTCGAAAGTCACTACGGCAGTCAATGCCGAAGGCGCATCGGGCAAGGCCAACAGCACCGACGAAGACCAGACGCTGACCATCAACCAGTCGGGCAAAAGCTACGACGTGGTGATCCCTGGCGGCGCGACCTTGCAACAGGTGCGCGAGTCGATCAATACCCAGCTCTCGTCCCAAGGCATCAGTGCCAACGTACTGAGTGACTCCAATGGCGCGCGGCTGGTGCTGACTTCGACCACCATGGGCGAGGGCACCGACATCACCCTCAGCGGTGATTCGCAGCTGGCTGTCGGCTACGACAAAGGCACGCCGCCAACCAATGCCAAGTACTCCATCGACGGCATTCAAATGTCATCGAACAGCAACAAGATCACCTCGGCGATCAGCGGCGTGACCCTGGACCTGTTGGACACGGTAGACATCACCAAGCCGACCACCATCACCGTGGCCAGCAACACCGATACCTTGAAAACCTCGGTGCAGTCCTTCGTCAGCGCTTACAACACGCTGATGACGGCGATCAACACTCAAACCAAGGTCACCGCAACCGGTGATGCCTCCACCACCACCGCAGGTGCGTTGACCGGCGATGCGTCGATGCGTCAATTGGTGAACAGCCTGCGTTCCGAGTTGGTCAACGGCTCCGGCGCGGGCACCATGACCAGCCTGGCGCAGATGGGCATCACCACCGACCAGAAAACCGGCCTGCTGAGCCTGGATGACAAAACCTGGGACAAGGCCGTGGTCAAGGGCGCTGGCGACATTGCCAAGCTGTTCACTGGCGACACGGGCTTGATCACCCGCATGAACAAGGCGACCAACAGCTACGTCGGCACCACCGGCACCCTGGCGACCCGGGCCACCGATCTCAATAACAAGTTGACCGACTTGAACAAAGAGACCGACGACCTGACGCGGCGCATGGATGCCTTGCAGAAGTCCCTGACCGCCAAGTACACGGCGATGGACACCATGATCGCGCAGATCAACGCCAGCAGCTCCAGCATCCTGACCACCCTCAACTCGCTGAACAATCCTAAGTCGAACTGATGAGCGGTGCGCGCCAGAGCCCTGTCCAGGGGCTCTCGCGCAGGGTGCTGGATTAAAGTTTTTATCGCCGTGGTCGAAAAACTGGTTAAGCAAACCTATTCGATTGTCGCCAGTAACGAGGTAGCAACATGAACCCGATGAGAGCCCTTCGCCAGTACCAGAAGGTCAATGCCCACGCTCAGGTCTCCGAAGCCAGCCCGCACCGCCTGGTGCAGATGCTGATGGAAGGTGGTCTGGACCGCATGGCCCAGGCCAAGGGTGCGTTGAGCCGCGGGGACATCGCGCAAAAGGGCCTGATGCTGGGCAAGGCGATCGAAATCATTTCGGGCCTGCGCGATGGTCTGGAGCCGGAGAAAGCCGAAGATCCGGCCGCGATCCAGCGTCTGGATGCCTTGTATAACTACATGGGCAATCGCCTGGTCGAGGCCAACCGAGTCAATGACGTCGAGATGATCGACGAAGTCGCCCGTCTGCTGATCACCGTCAAGACCGGCTGGGATGCCATCGCTCCACAATAAGGCCGATTGCCTTGAGGTACACATCATGAGCCACGCACTGCAACGCATCGACGAAACCCGCGAAGCCCTGATCGGCGCGCTGGCTGAGCGCAACTGGGAAGCTGTCGGCGAGTTGGACCTGGGGTGCCGGGCGGTGATTGATGAGGTGCTCAGCGAGGCGCCGGTAGATGAGGATGCACTGCGCGAAAAGCTGGAAAGCCTGCTGGTGGTGTATCGGCAGTTGCTGGAGGTGACGACCGGCGAGCGCCAGGCGATTTTCGAAGAGATGTCGCAGATCAACCAAGCGAAAAATGCGTCAAAGGTTTACCATCTGTTCGGTTGAACGGGCGCAGTTAATCCGAACGGCGCGTCATATATTTGACTGTGCCAACATTTTTGACTTAACTAGTGCTGTTTTCAGATTTCAGACGTCTAGAAGGTAAGAAATCTTACAGACGTCTAGATTGCCCTCATTCCGGGGCAGGAAGTTTTACTAGGGAAGTTGCTATTGCATGTGGCGTGAAACCAAAATTCTGCTGATCGATGACGATAGCGTCCGCCGCCGCGATTTAGCGGTGATTTTAAATTTTCTCGGTGAAGAAAATTTACCCTGCGGCAGCCACGATTGGCAGCAGGCGGTCAGCTCGTTGTCGTCGAGCCGTGAAGTCATTTGTGTATTGATCGGGACGGTAAACGCTCCTGGCGCAGTTCTGGGCCTGTTAAAGACACTGTCTACCTGGGATGAGTTCCTTCCGGTGTTGCTAATGGGCGATATTTCTTCCTTGGACCTGCCGGAAGACCAGCGCCGCCGCGTGCTTTCCAATCTGGAAATGCCGCCCAGCTACAGCAAATTGCTCGATTCCCTGCACCGCGCCCAGGTCTATCGCGAGATGTACGACCAGGCCCGCGAGCGCGGCCGTCACCGTGAACCCAACCTGTTTCGCAGCCTCGTCGGCACCAGCCGTGCCATCCAGCACGTGCGCCAGATGATGCAGCAAGTGGCCGACACCGACGCCAGCGTGCTGATCCTCGGCGAGTCGGGCACCGGCAAGGAAGTGGTCGCGCGCAACCTGCACTATCACTCCAAGCGCCGCGACGGGCCCTTCGTGCCGGTCAACTGCGGGGCGATCCCGGCAGAGCTGCTGGAAAGCGAATTGTTCGGCCACGAGAAGGGCGCCTTTACCGGGGCGATCACCAGCCGTGCCGGGCGCTTTGAGCTGGCCAATGGCGGCACCCTGTTCCTCGACGAAATCGGCGACATGCCGCTGCCGATGCAGGTCAAGTTGCTGCGCGTGTTGCAGGAGCGCACCTTCGAGCGCGTGGGCAGCAACAAGACCCAGAGCGTGGACGTGCGCATCATTGCCGCCACCCACAAGAACCTCGAAAGCATGATCGAGGTCGGCAGCTTCCGCGAAGACCTGTACTACCGCCTCAACGTATTCCCTATCGAGATGGCCCCGCTCCGCGAGCGCGTCGAAGACATCCCGTTGCTGATGAACGAACTGATCTCGCGCATGGAGCACGAAAAGCGCGGCTCCATTCGCTTCAACTCCGCGGCGATCATGTCCCTGTGCCGCCACGGCTGGCCGGGCAACGTCCGCGAGCTGGCCAACCTGGTGGAGCGCATGGCGATCATGCACCCGTACGGGGTGATCGGCGTGGTCGAGTTGCCGAAGAAATTCCGTTACGTCGACGACGAAGACGAGCAGATGGACAGCCTGCGCAGCGACATGGAAGAGCGCGTGGCGATCAACGGGCATACCCCGGACTTCGGCGCCACCGCGACGTTGCCGCCCGAAGGCCTGGACCTCAAGGACTACCTCGGCAACCTGGAACAAGGGTTGATCCAGCAGGCCCTGGACGATGCCCATGGCATCGTGGCCCGCGCCGCCGAGCGCCTGCGCATCCGTCGTACCACCCTGGTGGAGAAGATGCGCAAGTACGGTATGAGCCGCAAAGAAGGTGATGAACAGGCGGATGATTGACGCCTGTTTTTCAACTACCTGATTTATAGGTAGATTTTTTTCGGCACGGGTATTGCTACAGCCCTCGCAACGTTCCGTTTAACTGACGGTCAGCCAAGCGAGAGAGCATGATGCCCCACGCCGCCCAACTATCTTCGGCCCCTGCTATCCAGGGGCTGGTTTCGCCTGTAGAACCGCCGACCCGCCAGGGCCTGGAGCACGCGTTCTCGCAGTTCAACCAGATGTCGAGCCAGCTGACCGACTCCTACAGCCTGCTTGAGGCCCGGGTTTCCGAGCTTAAAGGCGAACTGGCGGTGGTCAGCGCCCAGCGCATGCAAGAGCTGGCCGAGAAAGAACGCCTGGCCAACCGCCTGCAAAACCTGCTGGACCTGTTGCCCGGTGGCGTAATCGTCATCGACGACCAGGGCCGCGTGCGCGAAGCCAACCCGGCCGCCTGCGACCTGCTCGGCCTGCCGCTGGAAGGCGAGCTGTGGCGTGAAGTCATCACTCGCTGTTTTGCCCCCCGTGAAGACGACGGCCACGAAGTCTCCCTCAAGGACGGGCGCCGGCTGTCCATCGCCACCCGTTCCCTGGACGCTGAGCCTGGCCAGCTTGTGCTGCTCAATGACCTGACAGAAACCCGGCACCTGCAAGATCAGTTGGCCCGCCATGAACGGTTGTCGTCCCTGGGCCGGATGGTCGCTTCCTTGGCCCATCAGATTCGTACGCCATTGTCGGCGGCATTGATCTACGCCAGTCATTTGACTGACGAGCAATTACCGGCGGCCACCCATCAACGCTTTGCCGGGCGCCTCAAGGAGCGCCTGCATGAGTTGGAGCACCAGGTGCGCGACATGCTGGTGTTTGCCCGTGGCGAACTGCCGCTGACCGATCGCGTTACCCCCGCCGGCTTGATGCAGTCGCTGCAAGCGGCAGCGGCGACCCATGTGCAGGAGGCCAACCTGCGTTGGCAATGCGACAGCCACCAGGGCGAATTGCTGTGCAACCGTGACACCCTGGTGGGCGCGCTGCTCAACCTGATCGAAAACGCCACCCAGGCCAGTGGCCCAGGTGCGCGATTGAAGGTGCACCTGTACACCCGCGAGCAAACCCTGCGCCTGTGCATCAGCGACAGCGGCAGCGGTATTGCCCCGCAAGTGCTGCAACGCCTGGGCGAGCCGTTTTTTACCACCAAGACCAACGGCACTGGCCTGGGCCTGACCGTGGTCAAGGCAGTGGCCCGTGCCCATCAGGGACAATTGCAGCTGCGTTCCCGCGTGGGGCGTGGCACCTGTGCATTGATGACCTTGCCGCTGTTTTCCAGCGCGGCAAGCGCGGAGTAAGAGGATGATGGCTATCAAGGTTTTATTGGTGGAAGACGATCGCGCCCTGCGTGAAGCATTGGCAGACACGCTGCTGTTGGCGGGCCATGACTACCGTGCGGTCGGCTCTGCCGAGGAAGCCTTGGAGGCGGTCGAACAGGAAACCTTCAGCCTGGTGGTCAGCGACGTCAATATGCCCGGCATGGACGGCCACCAGTTGCTCGGCCTGCTGCGCGTGCGCCAGCCGCAACTGCCGGTGCTGCTGATGACCGCCCATGGCGCGGTGGAGCGGGCGGTGGATGCCATGCGTCAAGGCGCAGCCGATTACCTGGTCAAGCCGTTCGAACCCAAGGCCTTGATCGAGCTGGTGGCCCGGCATGCCCTCGGCGTGATGCCCGCCGCCGACGGCGATGGCCCGATTGCCTTTGAGCCGGCCAGCGCGCAATTGCTGGAACTGGCAGCGCGGGTAGCGCGCAGTGATTCCACCGTGCTGATTTCCGGCGAGTCCGGCACCGGTAAAGAAGTGCTGGCGCGGTATATCCACCAGCAATCGGGCCGTGCCAAGCAACCGTTCATTGCCATCAACTGTGCGGCGATCCCTGACAACATGCTCGAAGCCACCTTGTTCGGCCATGAAAAGGGCTCGTTCACCGGCGCCATCGCGGCCCAGGCCGGCAAGTTCGAACAGGCCGACGGCGGCACCATCCTGCTCGACGAAATTTCGGAAATGCCCCTGGGCCTGCAAGCCAAGTTGCTGCGCGTGTTGCAGGAGCGTGAAGTGGAGCGCGTGGGCGCGCGCAAGCCGATCCAGCTGGATATCCGTGTGGTTGCCACCACCAACCGCGACCTGGCGGGCGAAGTGGCGGCGGGGCGCTTCCGTGAAGACCTGTTCTACCGGCTGTCAGTGTTCCCCCTGGCCTGGCGCCCATTGCGTGAGCGCCCGGCGGATATCATTCCGTTGGCCGAGCGCCTGCTGAACAACCACGTCAAAAAAATGAAGCATGCCCAGGCGCGCTTATCGCCCGAGGCCCAGGCGTGCCTGGTCAGTTACCCATGGCCGGGCAACGTGCGCGAACTGGACAACGCGATCCAGCGTGCGTTGATTTTGCAGCAGGGTGGTTTGATCCAGCCGCAAGACTTTTGCCTGGCCATGGGCAATGGCGCTGCCCCGTTGCCGAGCCTGGCCCCGGCTCCCGTGGTCGCCGAGGCGGAATCGGCCGGCGCCCTGGGCGATGACCTGCGCCGCCGCGAATTCCAGATGATCATCGACACCCTGCGCGCCGAACGCGGCCGCCGCAAAGAAGCGGCCGAGCGCCTGGGCATCAGCCCGCGCACCTTGCGCTACAAGCTGGCGCAGATGCGCGACGCCGGGATGGACGTGGAAGCCTATCTTTTCGCCACCTGACCTCGCGCCAATCCCGTGTGTAGGAGCGAGCTTGCTCGCGAAGAACCGCTAGGCGCCGCGGGTATCCTGGAAGCACGCGTTATCGTTGACGTTTTTCGCGAGCGAGCTCGCTCCTACAAAAAAACGGGCGGGAAGAAGGGCCGAAAAACTTGCGGTAACAAGTTCGACAAGCTTTGTCGCCTTTTCTTACGAGTTGCTCCAGAGCTGGCACCCTTGTTGCTACCACCCCTGGTAACCGCTGCGTAGTGTCAAAAAATTGCAGGTCGTCGGAGAGAGAAGGTCATGAGCCAGGGTATTGAGTTCAATCGGTTGATGTTGGATATGCGCGCCATGCAAATGGATGCCATGGCTCAACCGAAATCCGTCGCGCCAGCGCCGGAATTGGGCCAAAGCAATTTTGCCGACATGCTCGGTCAGGCAATCAATAAAGTCAGCGATACCCAGCAGGCGTCCAGCCAGTTGGCGACGGCTTTCGAGATCGGTAAAAGCGGCGTGGACCTCACCGATGTGATGGTCGCCTCGCAAAAGGCCAGCGTGTCCTTCCAGGCCTTGACCCAAGTGCGTAACAAGCTGGTTCAGGCGTATCAAGACATCATGCAGATGCCGGTTTAAGGACGAGATTTAAGTCATGGCTGAAGCACTCTCCGACAACCTCCCCGCCAAGGCCGACGGCAAACCGCCGTTGTTTGGCCTGTCGTTCCTGGAAAACCTCTCGGAAATGACCATGCTGCGTCAGGTGGGCCTGATGGTGGGCCTGGCAGCCAGCGTGGCGATTGGTTTTGCCGTGGTGCTGTGGTCGCAGCAACCCGATTACCGCCCCCTGTACGGCAGCCTGTCGGGCATGGATTCCAAGCAAATCATGGAAACCCTCGCCGCCGCCGACATCGCCTACACCGTGGAGCCCAACTCCGGCGCCTTGCTGGTCAAGGCCGATGACGTGGCCCGCGCACGGATGAAACTGGCCGCCGCTGGCGTGGCGCCGTCCGACAGCAATATCGGTTTTGAAATCCTCGACAAAGACCAGGGCCTGGGCACCAGCCAGTTCATGGAAGCCACCCGTTATCGTCGTGGTCTGGAAGGCGAACTGGCGCGCACCATTTCCAGCCTGAATAACGTCAAGGCTGCCCGTGTGCACCTGGCGATTCCGAAAAGCTCGGTGTTCGTGCGTGACGAGCGCAAGCCCAGCGCCTCGGTGTTGGTTGAACTGTTTTCTGGCCGGTCCCTGGAGCCTGGCCAGGTACTGGCGATCGTTAACCTGGTGGCCACCAGTGTTCCCGAATTGAGCAAGTCGCAAATCACCGTGGTGGACCAGAAGGGCAACCTGCTGTCCGACATGGCCGAAAACTCTGCGCTGACCCAGGCCGGCAAGCAATTTGACTACAGCCGCCGCATGGAAAGCATGCTCACCCAGCGCGTGCATAACATCCTGCAACCGGTACTGGGCAACGACCGCTACAAGGCTGAAGTGTCGGCCGACGTGGATTTCAGCGCCGTCGAGTCCACTTCCGAGCAGTTCAACCCCGACCAACCGGCCCTGCGTAGCGAGCAGTCCACCAGCGAACAACGCACTGCCAGCAATGGCCCCCAAGGTGTGCCGGGCGCTCTGAGCAACCAGCCGCCTGCGCCGGCCTCGGCACCGCAGACCACCGGTGGCGCCGCCGCTACCGCTGGGGCGATCCAGCCTGGCCAGCCGCTGCTGGACGCCAACGGCCAACAGATCATGGACCCGGCCACCGGCCAGCCGATGCTTGCGCCGTACCCTGCGGACAAGCGTAACCAGTCCACCAAGAACTTTGAACTCGACCGTTCCATCAGCCACACCAAGCAGCAACAGGGCAAGATCAATCGCCTGTCGGTGTCGGTGGTGGTCGATGACCAAGTCAAGGTCAACCCAGCAGACGGCGCGGTGACCCGTGCGCCGTGGACGGCTGACGAGCTGGCGCGCTTCACCCGCCTGGTGCAAGACGCCGTTGGCTTCGATGCCAGCCGTGGCGACAGTGTCAGCGTGATCAACATGCCGTTCTCCGCCGAGCGCGGTGAAGTCATCGCTGACCCGGCGTTCTACACCCAGCCGTGGTTCTGGGACATCGTCAAGCAAGTGCTCGGGGTGTTGTTCATCCTGGTGCTGGTGTTTGGCGTATTGCGCCCGGTGCTCAACAACATCACCGGCGGCAGCAAGAAGCAACTGGCGCTGGCCGGTGGCGACGTCGAGTTGGGTGGCATGGGCGGCCTGGACGGCGAACTGGCCAACGACCGCGTCAGCCTCGGCGGCCCGCAAAGCATCCTGTTGCCAAGCCCGAGCGAAGGCTATGACGCTCAGTTGAACGCAATCAAGAGTCTGGTGGCAGAAGACCCGGGCCGTGTGGCTCAGGTCGTGAAAGAGTGGATTAACGCAGATGAATGATCGAGCCGCTGTGGCCAAGCTGTCCCGGGTCGACAAAGCCGCCGTGCTGCTGCTGTCCCTGGGTGAAACCGACGCTGCCCAAGTGCTGCGCCACATGGGCCCTAAAGAGGTCCAGCGAGTGGGCGTGGCCATGGCGCAGATGCGCAATGTGCACCGCGAGCAAGTCGAGCAGGTGATGAGCGAGTTCGTCGAGATCGTCGGCGACCAGACCAGCCTGGGCGTCGGCTCCGACAGCTACATTCGCAAGATGCTCACCTCGGCCCTGGGCGAAGACAAGGCCAACGGCCTGATCGACCGCATCCTGCTGGGTGGCAACACCAGCGGCCTGGACAGCCTCAAGTGGATGGAACCGCGCGCAGTGGCCGACGTGATCCGCTACGAGCACCCGCAGATCCAGGCGATCGTGGTGGCCTATCTAGACCCGGACCAGGCCGGCGAAGTGCTCGGCCACTTCGACCATAAAGTGCGCCTGGACATCATCCTGCGCGTGTCGTCGCTCAACACCGTGCAACCGGCGGCGCTCAAAGAACTCAACACCATTCTGGAGAAGCAGTTCTCCGGCAACTCCAACGCCTCGCGCACCACCCTGGGTGGCATCAAGCGCGCAGCCGACATCATGAACTTCCTCGACAGCTCGGTGGAAGGCCAGTTGATGGACTCGATCCGCGAGATCGACGACACCCTGTCCGGCCAGATCGAAGACCTGATGTTCGTGTTCAACAACCTGGCCGATGTCGACGACCGTGGCATCCAGGCGCTGCTGCGCGAAGTGTCCTCGGACGTGCTGGTGCTGGCGCTCAAGGGCTCGGACGAAAACGTCAAAGAGAAGATCTTCAAAAACATGTCCAAGCGTGCGTCCGAATTGCTTCGCGACGACCTGGAAGCCAAGGGCCCGGTGCGCGTCAGCGACGTGGAAACCGCGCAGAAGGAAATCCTCACCATTGCCCGCCGTATGGCCGAAGCCGGAGAAATCGTTCTCGGCGGGAAGGGCGGCGAAGAAATGATCTAAGGCGCCTTGCATGTCGAATAAAGATGAGGCGCCCAGCGATCTGATTCGCGCGCGGGATGTCGGCGGTTTCGACATCTGGTCGCTGCCCAGCTTCGACCCCCATGTGCCGGAGCCCGAGCCTGAACCGGTGGAGGAACCACCGGCGGAAATGGAAGAAGTGCCGCTGGATGAAGTCCAGCCACTGACCCTCGAAGAGTTGGAAACCATCCGCCAGGAGGCCTACAACGAAGGCTTTGCCGCGGGGGAAAAAGACGGCTTTCGCAGCACCACCCTCAAGGTTCGCCAGGAAGCCGAGGCGGCGCTGGCCACCAAGCTGGGTAGTCTGGAGCGCCTGATGGGCAACCTGTTCGACCCTATCGCCGAACAGGACTCACAGCTGGAAAAATCCATGGTCGGCCTGGTGCAGCACATCGCGCGCCAAGTGATCCAGCGCGAACTGGTGCTCGACTCCAGCCAGATCGAAGCGGTGATGCGTGAAGCCCTCAAGCTGCTGCCCCTGGGCGTCGGCAATGTGCGGCTGTACATCAACCCCCAGGATTTCGAACAGGTCAAAGCCCTGCGCGAGCGCCATGAAGAAACCTGGCGCATCGTCGAAGACGCTTCGTTGCAGCCCGGCGGTTGCCGCGTCGAGACCGAGCACAGCCGCATCGATGCGACGGTGGAAACCCGCATCAGCCAGATCATGGCCAAGTTGTTCGATCAACTGCATGAACAGGCCCTGCACCCCGCCGAGCCGGACCTGAGCGTTGACCTGGACGCCACCGATGCGCCTTGATCGCACCAGCTTCGCCAAGCGCCTGGGCAGCTACGCCGAGGCCACCGAATTGCCCGGCCAGCCGATCCTCGAAGGGCGCCTGTTGCGCATGGTCGGCCTGACCCTCGAAGCCGAGGGCCTGCGCGCCGCCATGGGCAGCCGTTGCCTGGTGATCAACGACGACAGCTACCACCCGGTGCAGGTCGAAGCCGAGGTGATGGGCTTTTCGGGCAGCAAGATCTTCCTGATGCCGGTCGGCAGCCTCGCCGGCATTGCCCCCGGCGCCCGCGTGGTGCCACTGGCCGACACTGGCCGCCTGCCCATGGGCATGAGCATGCTGGGCCGCGTACTCGATGGCGCCGGCCGTGCGCTGGACGGCAAGGGCGGCATGAAGGCTGAAGACTGGGTGCCGATGGACGGCCCCACCATCAACCCGCTCAAGCGCAACCCCATCAGCGTGCCGCTCGACGTGGGTATTCGCAGCATCAACGGTTTATTGACGGTCGGTCGCGGCCAGCGCCTGGGCCTGTTCGCCGGTACCGGCGTGGGTAAGTCGGTATTGCTGGGCATGATGACGCGCTTTACCGAGGCCGACATCATCGTGGTGGGGCTGATCGGCGAGCGGGGCCGTGAAGTGAAGGAGTTCATCGAGCACAGCCTCGGTGAAGAAGGGCTCAAGCGTTCCGTTGTCGTCGCTTCTCCGGCAGACGATGCACCGCTGATGCGCCTGCGCGCGGCGATGTACTGCACGCGCATCGCCGAATATTTTCGCGACAAGGGCAAGAACGTCCTGTTGCTGATGGACTCGCTCACGCGTTTCGCCCAGGCCCAGCGCGAGATCGCCCTGGCCATCGGTGAGCCGCCCGCGACCAAGGGTTACCCGCCATCGGTGTTCGCCAAGTTGCCCAAGCTGGTGGAGCGTGCCGGTAATGCCGAAGCCGGCGGCGGCTCGATCACCGCGTTCTACACGGTGTTGTCCGAAGGCGACGACCAACAGGACCCGATTGCCGACTCGGCGCGGGGCGTGCTCGACGGCCACATCGTGCTGTCGCGGCGTTTGGCGGAAGAGGGGCATTACCCGGCCATCGATATCGAAGCGTCCATCAGCCGGGTGATGCCGGCGGTGGTCACGCCCGAGCATATGGCCCGTGCCCAGCAGTTCAAGCAGCTGTGGTCGCGCTACCAGCAAAGCCGTGACCTGATCAGCGTCGGCGCCTATGTGGCCGGTGGCGACCGCGACACCGACCTGGCCATCGCCTTGCAGCCGCAACTGGTGACCTACCTGCGCCAAGGCCTCAACGACAAGATCACCATGGGCGAGAGCCAGTCGCACTTGCAGTCCATCTTCGCCCCGGCGCCGGGCGGCTAAGCCATGGCCAACAGCCGCGCCGCCCGCCTGGCCCCGGTGGTGGACATGGCCGAAAAGGCCGAGAAAGCTGCCGTACAGCGCCTTGGCTACTTCCAGGGCCAGGTGCGTTTGGCCCAAAGCAAGCTCGGCGACCTGGAGCGTTTTCGGGGCGAGTACCAGCAACAGTGGATCGAGCGCGGCAGCCAGGGTGTGTCCGGCCAGTGGCTGATGGGGTACCAGGGCTTTCTCAACCAGCTTGAAACCGCCGTAGGCCAACAACGCCAAAGCCTGGCCTGGCACGAGGCCAACCTCGACAAAGCCCGCGAAGCTTGGCAACAGGCGTTTGCCCGGGTCGAGGGGTTGCGCAAACTGGTGCAGCGCTACATCGACGAAGCGCGAGCCATCGAAGACAAGCGCGAGCAAAAACTGCTCGATGAACTCTCCCAACGCCTTCCCCGCCCAGAACAGTTCTAAGTGTGGGCGCTGGCTTGCCTGCGATGGGCATAGCTATCTACACGACTGTGAAGTTCGCCGCAGCCACCGGTAACCACGATGCGAAGCGAGTCGCTCTTGATCTGCTTTTGATCTTGATCTTAAGCGCCCCGTCAAACCACGCTGGCCGTAATCCGCCAGTGATTTGGGGGGT
>NZ_LYSO01000089.1:0-25916 GCF_001728935.1 Pseudomonas sp. AP42 | reverse complement strand
CTTTAATAAATCGCATGGCCAAGACAATCAATATTCAAGTACACCGATGATGGATGATATCGCCGTCATGCAAGATAAATTCGGGGCGAACCTCCAAACGCGTACGGCAGATACGACGTATGGATTCAATTCAAATGCCGATCGTGAAGTATTCAAATTGGAGTCGGCCGATGATTTACCGGTGTTTTGTGTGTGGGACGCCGGAGGTAGAGACACATTCGATTTTTCCGCATTCAAGCAAGATCAGGTTATCAATTTGAGATCGGGCAGCTTCTCGAATGTAGGGGGAGGCATAGGCAACGTCTCGATCGCCAACGGCGTCACCATCGAACGGGCTATTGGCGGTGCTGGCAACGACATTCTTATTGGGAATGACTCGGATAACGAACTGGAGGGCGGCAAGGGCGATGACATTCTTTATGTCAAGGCGAACTCTGGCTTTAACAGGCTGTCAGGCGGGCCTGGTAAAAATACCTTCGTTATCGGCGCGAACGACTCATCCGCCAGCTTTGAAAACACAGCTATAACGGATTTTGTCAGCGGCAAGGATAAATTGGATATTTCAGCCCTGCGCGCTGCTCACCCACGACTCACTGTCACCCAGGAATATTATCGCAGCCATCATCTGACCTTGTTGCGTTTCGATTTCGATGGCGACAAAAAAGACGACTTCATGATGAGTATAAGTGGGCGAATCGTGCGTTCCGATTTCCATCCTTGACCTGAATGTGTTGACGCATGTATTGGCGTGCTCCGAGCGAAATTAGGTGCGCTGCCCAAGTATTGGCTATACCTATAACTCATTCTTACGATGATGGTCGCCAGGGAGTTCACTAATGAAGCTAAGGCTAATGATCGGCACACTGTGCGTTGCCTCGCTCGGTTTGGCCGGTTGCGCGAGCAAGGTGGTGCAACCGAATGAATACTCAGGGTTCCTCTCCAACTACAGCCAGCTCAAGGAAGCCAAGTCACCGTCTGGGGCAGAGGTGATGCGCTGGGTTGATCCACAACTGGACTTGAGCCGCTACACGGCGGTGTACATCGAGCCTACCCAGTTCTACCCCAAGCCCCAGGCCACCTCCCGGATTCCCGAGAGCACGTTGCGCGGCATCAACGACTATTACAACCAGGCGCTCAAGCGCGAGCTGGCCCAGTCACTGCCCGTGGCCAATGCCCCAGGCCCAGGGGTGATCGTGGTAAGGGCGGCGATTACCGCCGTGAGCAGCAAGACCGAAAGCCTCAAGCCTTATGAGTTTATTCCCGTCGCCCTGGTGGCCGCGGCAGTGAGCACCGGCACCGGCATTCGCGACCAGGAAACCACCCTGGGCACCGAGGCGCAGTTCCTCGATGGCGCTACCAATAAAGTACTGGCCCAAGTGGTGCGCAAAGGCACCGGCAAGCCGCTGGCCAATGACTCCCAGGTGATGAAGGCCGACGATGTGAAAAGCGTCATCGACGGCTGGGCGTCGGACCTGCACCAGTCTTACGTGAAACTGAAAAAACACTGAGTCAAAAAAAAGCGCGGCGGGTTATCGCCCGCCGCGCTTTTTTATTCGCCGTGATTATTTAAGCGGCGTCAACGCTGGTAGCTTCCACTGGCCGCTGGCGACTTCAGGCTTGGGCAGGTAAATGCGCAATACCGCATAAAACGGGCCGGGCGGGGCCGGCAACCAGTTGCTCTGCTCAGCCTTGGGAGGCTCGTGGTGTTGCAGCGCCAGGGTCAAGCCACCATCGGCGTCAAGCTTGAGGGTTGGCAGCATCTGCGAATTGATCAGGTAGCGCTTCTTGTGGTTGGGCACCAGCGATTTAGTCTTGGCGTCGTACATCGTCAGCGACCAGAACGCATCGGCCGGCGGTAACTGGTCCTTGGCAAAATGCACGGTGTAGCTGTGGCGCGCACCATTGGCCGGCTTGCCCTCGCTGTCGATGACGTAGCTCAAGTGCGCAGCTTCATCACTGGAGTTGCCGAACATTCCCAACTCGGCACCGGCGTAGCGGTACAGGTAGTTGTTTTGCAGGTGGTCGCGGCTGCCGTACAGGTCAGCGCCGGTCACTTGGTGGGTATCGATCTTGGCCTTCTTGAACCCGGCGAATTCGGCGCGGCCATCGGCGATGCCGTCCTCCAGGGCCTTGCGCTGCTCGGCAGTCAACTGGTTCACCTTGAACGGCGCGCCCGGGGCGATACCGATCTTGGCAAAGCGCGCCAGCAGGTCTTTTTCACCGTCCTGGGGCGCGGCAAAGGCCAGCATGAAATTCAGGTAGCGAAACAGTTGCGGGCCTTCGGTCATGGTCGCCATCGGCTTGGGCCATTGGATCTTCGGCACATTAGCGGGCGCGGGTTGCTTCACATAACTGCTCAGCGCCTGGACCTTGTAGCCGCTCTGGATCTGCTTGAGCTTGCCCAAGTCTTTGTCATCAAACAGCTGCGTACGGTAAAGGGCGTAGGCGATGTTGCTTTCACTGTAGACCACACGGTCGATGTCCACCGGCTGCTGACCTTTCCAGTCAGGCCCGGCGATCATGTAGTGACCGCCGTTATTGCCGGTACTGCGGGTACCCAGGTAAGCGAAATTCTGCGTATAGAGGTCGATCAACTGCACTGAGTAGTAACGGTTGTCTTCAATCTTGGGCAGGGTCAGCACCAAAGGTTCTTTGCGCAGGTCCATCCACACGAACGAGTAGGGCGTGTCGACGTTCGGGGTGGTAACTGCGTTGTCCTTGGGGGTAAGCACCTGGGCGCTGTTGTCGATACGGTTGAAGGGCGCCTTGAAGTGGGCACCGCCTTTATCAACGGCCTGGGTGTAGAGCGTCTTGTACATCTGCACCACGGGGAAGCCGTACAGGTAGGCTTCCTTGGCGATGGCCCGGGCTTCGCTGGGGGTTGCAGTGAAGTCAGCCCAGGCGCCGGAGCTCATGAAAATCGAGAGGCTCGCCAACAGCAGGCGCGTCGGTTTTCCAATCATGTTGTTGCGTCCTTCCTGAATGCTATTTGAGAGCGTGGCGTGAAGGCGCTGAGTTTCCTGTTTTATTGGCCGGACGTCACGTTAATCTCTGCAAAGGACGCGGGGGAGGGGCGTTACAGCATGGATTTGACTTTGTCACGCAATTGATCGATCGAGAACGGCTTGCCAATCACCTGCATACCGGCGGGTACATCAATATTTTCGGCATAGCCGCTGGCAAACAGAATCGGCAGGGTGGCGCGCAGTTCGCGAGCTTTGGTTGCCAGTTGTTTACCGTCCATGTCGGGCAGGCCGACGTCGGTCATCATCAGGTCGATGATCTGGGCAGTATCTTTCACCACTTCCAACGCTTGCTCAGCGTCTGCGGCTTCAAGCACCCTGAACTCCAACTCTTCGAGGACATCGACGATCAGCATGCGCACGATGGCGTCGTCTTCGACTACAAGGATGGTGGAGGCGTGGGACATAGTGAACTTTCCTGAACAGTGAGGGCGCTGGGCTTAAAGGCAACAAGATTGTGAGTGATAACAATGCCAGCAAGTTCCGAAGCAATTGCTGGCATTGTGACCTTAGCGGCGCAAAAAGTCCCGTCAGCTTGCGTACTGACTCACAAAGGTACCGGCGCCACGCGCTTGACCGCATCCGCAGCCAATCAACGCACAAACATAGCTTTTCGCCAGGTTGTTCGGGCAAACTTGCGGCTTTTCCGCATTTGGCCAAGGCATGCCCATGACACCCGCGTCGTCCGTCGATGAAAAAAGCTTTCGTACCCTGCTGAGCCGCAACGTGGCCCTGCCTTTGGGCGTGGGCGTGCTCAGCGCGGTGTTTTTCGTCTGCCTGATTACCTATTTGCTTTCGGTGATCCAGTGGGTGGAGCACACCGACCGCGTCATTAACAACCTCAATGAGACGTCCAAACTGACGGTTGACCTGGAAACAGGTATGCGCGGGTTCCTGATCACGGGTGACGAGCATTTCCTTGACCCGTACGAAGTGGCCAAGCCGCGGATCATTGCCGACCTGCGCAACCTGCAGGACCTGGTAGCCGACAACCCGCAGCAGGTTGACCGGCTCAAGCGCTTGGAAACCTTGCAGACCGAATGGAACAACTACGCGCAATCGATGATTGAATTGCAGCGCAACAGCGGCGATTACCGGGGCGCTGTCAAGGCGGGCCGGGGCAAACGGCTTACCGATGAGATTCGCAAGGAATACGAAGACGCGGTGGCGATGGAACAGCAGTTCCGTATCACCCGTAATGCCGAGGTCACCCGCACGACGGTGATCAGTGTCACGCTGTATTTGCTGTTTGTACTGGGGCTGAGTGGGTTTCTGGCCTACATTGGCCGGAAGAATTTAATCTCGCTTTCAAAGAGTTACAGTGCAAACATCGCGTCACAACAGAAGATTGCACGGCGCCTGGAGCAAACCGCCTGGCTGCGCAATGGCCAGACCGAGCTGGCCGAGCAAGTGCTGGGCCAACTGACCCTGAATATGCTGGGGCGCAATATCCTGCAGTTCTTCGCTCAATACATGGGCTCTGCCGTCGCGGCGCTGTACGTGCGCGAAGAACACGGCGGCCTCAAGCGCGTGGCCACTTATGGCTTTTCACGCGAGCAGGAACAGCTGGAACAGTCGATCTACAGTGATGAGGGCATCGTCGGGCAGGCCGCCCAACTGGATCGCCTGATTCGCCTGGACGATGTGCCGGTGGATTACTTCAAGGTCAGCTCGGGACTGGGCGAGGGCGCCACCCGCAGCGTATTGGTGGTACCCACCAGCGATGACGACCGCGTCAACGGTGTGGTCGAGCTGGGTTTCCTGCGCCCGCTGGATGAGCGTGATATTGAACTGCTGGAACTGATCGCCGGCAATATCGGCACCTCCATCGAAGCCGCGCGCTATCGCCAGCGCTTGCAGGAAGTGCTGGCCGAGACCCAGCAGCTCAACGAAGAACTGCAAGTGCAGCAGGAAGAACTCAAGACCGCCAACGAAGAGTTGGAAGAGCAGTCGCGCATCCTCAAGGAGTCCCAGGCCCACTTGGAAACTCAACAGGCCGAGCTGGAGCAGACCAACGAGCAACTGGCCGAACAGACCCAGACCCTGGCCGAACAGCGCGACGCCATGGACCGCAAGAACATCGAACTGAACCAGGCCCAACTGGAGCTGGAAGACCGCGCCGATGAGCTGCAGCGTTCCAGCAAGTACAAGTCCGAATTCCTGGCCAACATGTCCCACGAGCTGCGCACACCGCTGAACAGCTCGCTGATCCTGGCCAAACTGCTGGCAGATAACCCCCAGGAAAACCTCAGTGCCGAGCAGGTCAAGTTTGCTGAGTCGATCTATTCGGCCGGCAATGATTTGCTCAACCTGATCAACGACATCCTGGATATTTCCAAGGTCGAAGCCGGCAAGCTGGAAGTACGCCCGGAAAACGCCAGCGTCGAGCGCCTGGTGGATGGCCTGCGCGGCATGTTCGAGCCGCTGGCAATGGACCGCAAACTGGGCTTCCAGGTGGACGTGCAGCAAGGCTCTCCAACCCTGCTGTTTACCGATCGCCAGCGTCTGGAGCAGATCCTCAAGAACCTGTTGTCCAACGCCATCAAGTTCACTGAACAGGGCGAGGTCAGCTTGTCGGTGTCCCGTGCGCCGGGGGAGGGCATTGCCTTCACGGTGCGCGATTCCGGCATTGGTATCGCCCCGGACCAACAGGAAAGCATTTTCGAAGCCTTCCGCCAGGCCGACGGCACCACCAATCGCCGTTACGGCGGTACGGGCCTGGGCTTGTCGATCTCCCGTGACCTGGCCACCTTGCTGGGCGGCTATATCAGCGTGACCAGCGAGCCGGGCAAAGGCAGTATTTTCACGCTGGTATTGCCCGAACAGTACGTCGAACGCGACGAGGACGCGGCGCCGATCGAGCCCCCGCGCCAAGTGGTGGTCGCGCCGGCACCGGCGCCCGTCAAGGTGTCGCCATTGCCGGTGGCCGACGCCAAGCTGATCCCACGCTTTGCCGACGACCGCGAAAAGGCGCCGTTCAGCACCCGCTGCATTTTGGTGGTGGAAGATGAGCCGAATTTTGCGCGCATTCTGTTCGACCTTGCCCACGAGCTGGGTTACCACTGCCTGGTCGCCCACGGTGCCGACGAGGGCTACAGCCTTGCCGAGCAGTACATCCCCGACGCCATCCTGCTGGATATGCGCCTGCCCGACCATTCCGGGCTGACCGTGCTGCAGCGCCTCAAGGAACACGCCAACACGCGCCACATCCCGGTGCACGTGATTTCCGTGGAAGACCGCGTCGAAGCCGCCATGCACATGGGCGCCATCGGTTATGCCGTCAAGCCCACCACCCGCGAAGAGCTCAAGGACGTGTTCGCACGCCTGGAAGCCAAGTTGACCCAGAAGGTCAAGCGCATCCTGCTGGTGGAAGACGATGACCTGCAGCGCGATAGCATTGCCCGCCTGATCGGCGACGATGACATCGAGATCACCGCCGTAGGCTTTGCCCAGGAGGCGCTCGACCTGCTGCGCAGCAATATCTACGACTGCATGATCATCGACCTCAAGCTACCGGACATGCTCGGCAACGAGTTGCTCAAGCGCATGGCCACCGAGGATATCTGCTCGTTCCCGCCGGTGATCGTCTACACCGGGCGCAATCTGACCCGGGACGAAGAGGCCGAACTGCGCAAGTATTCACGCTCGATCATCATCAAGGGCGCGCGCTCGCCCGAGCGCCTGCTCGATGAAGTCACGCTGTTTCTGCACAAAGTCGAATCCCAGTTGTCCCATGACCGCCAGAAGATGCTCAAGACCGCCCGCAGCCGCGACAAGGTCTTCGAAGGGCGCAAAATCCTGCTGGTGGACGACGATGTGCGCAATATCTTCGCCCTGACCAGCGCCCTGGAGCACAAAGGTGCCGTGGTGGTGATCGGGCGTAACGGCCAGGAAGCCATCGACAGACTCAATGAAGTGGACGATATCGACCTGGTGCTGATGGACGTGATGATGCCGGAGATGGACGGTTACGAGGCCACGGCCTTGATCCGCCAGGACCCACGCTGGAAAAAACTGCCAATCATTGCCGTGACGGCCAAGGCCATGAAGGACGATCAGGAACGTTGCCTGGCAGCAGGCTCAAACGATTACCTGGCCAAGCCGATTGACCTGGACCGCCTGTTCTCACTGATTCGCGTATGGCTACCGAAGATGGAACGCATTTAAGTGGAGCAGTGTTTCTTGGATAAAAGCAGCGATATTGAGCTGCGCCTGTTGATCGAGGCGATTTACCTCAAGTACAGCTATGACTTTCGCGACTACTCGGGCGCGTCGGTCAAACGCCGTGTGGCCCATGCCTTGCGCCAGTTCGACTGCGCGACCATCTCCGCACTGCAAGAGCGCGTGTTGCACGACCCGGCCGCGTTCATGCAGTTGCTGCAGTTCTTGACCATCCCGGTGAGCGAGATGTTTCGCGACCCGTCGCACTTCCTCGCGATTCGCCAGGAAGTGGTGCCGTTGCTCAAGACCTACCCGTCGATCAAGATCTGGATCGCTGGCTGCAGCACGGGCGAGGAGGTGTACTCCATGGCCATCCTGCTGCGTGAAGAAGGCTTGCTGGAGCGCACCATCATCTACGCCACGGACATCAACCCGGCGTCGCTGGAAAAAGCCAAGCAGGGCATCTTTTCCCTGGAGAACGTGCGCGCCTATACCGCCAATTATCAGCAGGCCGGCGGGCAACGTTCATTTGCCGACTACTACACAGCGGCTTACGATTACGCGATCTTCGACAAGACATTGCGCGAGAACGTGACCTTTGCCGACCACAGCCTGGCGACCGACAGCGTATTTTCAGAAACTCAATTAATTTCATGTCGTAACGTATTGATTTATTTCAATAAAAAATTGCAAGATCGAGCGTTTGGCTTGTTTCATGAGTCGCTGTGTCATCGCGGCTTTCTGGTGCTGGGCAGCAAGGAAACCCTGGATTTTTCCGCCTACAGCAAGCAATTCGAGCCCTTGGTCAAGCAGGAACGGATCTACCGAAAATCATGAGCGACGCGCCAGACACCCCGATTCGCGGGATCGAAGCCATCGTCGTCGGCGCTTCCGCCGGCGGCGTTGAGGCGTTGCTGAGTATTTTCGGCCAGCTGCCGAGTACCTTCGGCCTGCCGATCATTGCCGTGCTGCACCTGCCGGACGAGCGCCGCAGCCAGCTGGCGGAAGTCTTTGCGCGGCGCCTGAACATCCCGGTCAAGGAGGCCCGGGACAAAGAAGCCGTAGAGGCGGGTACCTTGTACTTTGCCGGGCCTGGTTATCACCTGTCGGTCGAGCAGGATCGCAGCCTGTCCCTGAGCCAGGAAGACCGGGTGCACCATTCCCGACCCGCCATCGACTACCTGTTTTCCTCGGCGGCCGATGTGTATGGGCCCCGCCTGCTCGCCATTTTGTTGACCGGCGCCAACCAGGACGGCGCAAGCGGCCTGGCTCACGTCAAGCAATCGGGTGGCATTACCATCGTGCAGGACCCACAAGAGGCACGCATTGCCGTCATGCCCCTGGCGGCCCTGGCCTTGCACACACCGGACTATATTCTTTCCTTGAGCCGAATCGGCTCATTGCTGGCTTCCCTGGAACCTTCCCCATGTTAAGTACTGTCCAGGCCAAACTGCTGATCGTTGATGATCTGCCGGAAAACCTGCTGGCCCTCGAGGCGCTGATCAAGCGTGAGGATCGCCAGGTCTTCAAGGCATTGAGTGCCGACGAGGCGTTGTCCCTGTTGCTGGAACATGAATTCGCCATGGCGATCCTCGACGTGCAGATGCCTGGCATGAACGGTTTCGAACTGGCCGAACTGATGCGCGGCACTGAAAAGACCAAGAACATCCCCATCGTGTTCGTCAGCGCCGCTGGTCGCGAACTCAACTACGCCTTCAAAGGCTACGAAAGCGGCGCCGTGGACTTCCTGCACAAGCCGCTGGATATTCATGCGGTCAAGAGCAAGGTCAACGTGTTCGTCGACCTGTATCGCCAAAGCAAGGCGATGAAGCTGCAAGTCGAGGAGCTGGAGCGCAGCCGTCGCGAGCAGGAGTTGCTGCTCACGCGCCTGCAAGCCACCCAGGCCGAGCTGGAACAAGCGGTGCGCATGCGAGACGACTTCATGTCGATTGTCGCCCATGAAGTGCGTACGCCTCTCAACGGGCTGATCCTGGAGACCCAACTGCGCAAGATGCACCTGGCCCGAGACAATGCGGCGGCGTTTACCCTGGACAAGATGCACGCCATGGTTGACCGCGATGAGCGCCAGATCCAGAGCCTGATCCGCCTGATCGAAGACATGCTCGACGTGTCGCGTATCCGCACCGGCAAACTGTCGATTCGCCCGGCACCCATCGACCTGGCGCAACTGGTGCGCAACCTGGTCGATAACTTCGCGCCGCAAGTGGCCGCCGCCGAGTCGTCCATGCAATTGCAGGCCGAGAGCCCGGTGGAAGGCTGTTGGGATGAGTTCCGCATCGAGCAGGTGATCACCAATCTGTTGACCAACGCCTTGCGCTACGGGGCCAAGAGCCCGGTGCAGGTGCGGGTGTATACCGAGCATGGCGAAGCGCGGGTAGAGGTGCGCGACCATGGCATTGGTATCAGCGAGGAGAACCAGAAGCGTATTTTCCAGCAGTTCGAGCGGGTTTCGGCCAACCATTCCGCCGCCGGTCTGGGCCTGGGCCTGTTTATTTCCGAGCAGATCGTGGCGGCCCATGGCGGCACGATTGAGGTCGAGAGCCAGATAGGTGAGGGCGCCCTGTTCCGGGTGTGCCTGCCCCTGGAAGTGGCCGAGTGAAATCAATCGTCGCCCCAACGCAACCTCTGCGTGACCCCATGGTCGTAACTGCAGCAATTGACCGGACAAAGGCTTCCCATGAGTGAAGATGCACAAGATGTCGTACTGATCGTCGAGGACGACGAATCCATTATGTTTGTGCTGGGCGAGTACCTGGCAGGCTTGGGCTACCGGGTCTTGAAGGCGATCGACGGGGAGCAGGCCTTCGAAATCCTTGCGACCAAGCCGCACCTGGACTTGATGGTCACCGATTATCGCCTGCCGGGTGGGATTTCCGGCGTGCAGATTGCCGAGCCTGCAATCAAGCTGCGTCCGGAACTGAAAGTGATCTTTATCAGCGGTTACCCGCAGGAGATTCTCGACTGCAACAGCCCGATCACGCGCAATGCGCCCATCCTGGCCAAGCCGTTTGATTTGGATACGTTGCAGGAGCATATCCAGCGATTGCTTGCCTAAGTTCTCAACGTCAGCTACCGCGGGGGAAATCCTCGCGGATAAGTCCAACATCAGTCGATGGAGTAAGGGCTTCAGGTTGAGCAACTCTGCTCATCCGAGGAAAGACTGACTCAAGCAAGAAGATAGTGGCAACATTCGTATCCATCTTGGTTTTTAGACGAAGAAAGTTGTAACAATTTGGATAATGTCACGAAAGTATATTTCAGCCAGTTATGAATGCCTTTTGCCAAGGCGGTGTCGAAATATCGTTGCTTTATATGTTCTAGCTGGAACCTTCTGACAGATTCAGCCCATTAATCTCGTCGGTGTTGAGCCACATTCATCACCGACGAGATTAATTGACTTTCAGAAGGTTGACCCATGACCCTATCCAATATTTCCTCAAGCAACCGCCTGTCTGATCCGGTGACGAACTCGCGGCCGCTTTCTATCGAGGCGCCCATACAACAAGCCCAAGCCACCGGAGCAACTGGCGATAAGCGGCTGTTGGAGCTTTATGCGAGTGCTATACGCCAAGCAACGCAGACAAATACGGGCGATGAAACAATTGACGATATTCCTAATGACTCGCGGTTTGGCGCGTGGTGGCAGCAACTGTACAACGTTACACATAGTCCGGCGTTCTTGGAATGGGCGAAATCGAAGAATATCGATACCTCACAAGCCATCACCGTCAACCCTCACAGTGACGTACTGACCGTTACGATCAATGGCGAACGTACTGAATTGCGCGGTTCGGAACAAGGCCCCGGCTGGCGGGAGGCTACGGGGCCGATCATGGTGGCCGTGAAAGCGTTGGGGGCTTCCATCGTTGACGCGCCAACTCGCCCACAGCAGGCGCCGTTGATTCTGATTGCTCGTTTTTACGGTGAGGTACTGCTGCCTTACAGAAAAGAAGAAGTGCTCTCCCGGGCCACGCAGCTTGAACATAACCAGGAATTCGATGTGTTGGGCGCTGATACTTATGTTGATCTTGTCGCTCAATCGCCCGAGATACTGGAACAGCAAAAGCGCGAGCTAGGCGATAGCGTCAACAAATTCGCGTTGCTTGAGAAAATGAAGAAATTTAGCCAGGCCCATCCTGAATTCCTTGCCAGGTATCTGGCCGATACACGGGTCTCGACCCACCCAGACTCAACCTACCAACAAGAAACGCAACAAACCGACGCCAGTCTGCAAGACCTGCTTCATGCAAATGGCTGGCACGTGCCAAACAATGTGGACGAACTGAAAAATCTGATCCATGTTCTGGGCTCCCCTGCATTGCCTCAAACAACCGACGGAAACTTTGCCGGTGCATTGGCATGGCCCATGCCAATGTCCATCGAGGACCAGTCTGAACTTGTGCGCATAGTCATTGACAACCAGCCGCCATTGCCTGGTTTGAGCAGCGACGCTCGGCTTGGCAGTGCTGATGTGTTGGGGGCATTGGTAAAACAGGTCCCCCGGCCCGTACTCAATCAAGGGGATCCAGTCGCCACCGTACAATGGATCCTCAATAGCGGTCTGGGCCAAGAATTAGGCATAGAGCTGAAAAAGCGAATGGGGCAGGTGGCGCAACACTCCACACCACGGGAAGTATTGTTGACGGTGTTGGCTGTGACACTGGACTCACAAAGTCTGGTTGAGGCAAAACCCGATCACATTGCCGGGTTTAATCTCACCGCGCCTGAGTTCAATAACCAGCCCTTGTCCGTCATCAAGCAAGGGCTGATCGATCATCTGTTGCAGACAAACAAAACCACACCAGAGGCCGCTCCAATCGCGGCAATGCTTCTACTGAGTCGTGCCGCTCCAGAGCTATGTGTCAAAGATATTCCCGCCGACGTGACCTACCTCTCAGCTAACTGGCTCAATCTTAAGGCTGCGGTAGGCCGGATTGAAGCAACCAGCCCGGGTGCCGCTATACGAATGAGCTTTAGCGAAATTGTTAATTTCGATGCTATTGACCCTATTACAGACCATGAACAAGAGATTCAAACGCTGACGGCCTGGCCTGGGATTCGCGAATGGGGCAAAGCGCACGGCAAGCTCTCGATAACAAAGGAGCCTACCGCTGAACAGCTGGAAGAAACCCAGAAGGCATTCCGTCAGGAGCAACAGCAGATATTGAGCGCCGCTGACGTATTGACGTCCTCACCCCCGACGCAGCGCTCTATAGCACTGGCCGAGCTCAAGGCGCACTTCGGTGAGGGCATACCGTTTGAAGAAAAAAGTATCCGCAGTCATGTTACTCAAACAGATGGCTATAGACTAACCCCATCCCTCACATTAGATCCGGAAGGTAGTTATTCACTGCTGGACCTTTTTTTGGCAAAAAAAGCAGGGTTGACGGTGGGGTGGTACTCTACCAACCCCAAGATTACTGAAACGGTCATCAACCAACTTTTAACGATGCCAGATCCAATAACAAAACACAGCCAAGCGTTCGATCAGTACGCGGAGGATTTGTCGCAGGCCTGGAGTACCGTGACCAAAAAGCTTATTTCCAACTTACCCTTGGAAGATCGGAAAAACATCGAATGGGGCGATTTGGAAATCTATGAAAAAGGTCAGACAACGCGTACGGAAACACTCGCAGGTCGTGGGGGCACTCTACACCATTCCGACGGTTTTTCGCGGCATCAGGAAGACAGGTCACTGATTATTAAAACCGTTCGTAACGGTGTCGAAACTTACTATGAGTTTGATCCTCAGCGCAAAGAGCTACGAAAACGAGACGATTGGAAGAACTCCTTCCATGAGGGGCCTCAAGGTCCGGAGACGGAAATCCAGTACGGCGGACTTGGAAAAAAATTTACCGTTGATACCATTCAAAAACATCCGGCCTCTGATGATGCCGCCCATGTGCGGGGCGTCCCAGATAACGAAGATTTCCTACCGGATTCATTTTCCAGTGACCGAAGTAATTTTTTGGGTATGTTGCTCTCCAAAAACATTATAGGATCCTACGCCATGGAGGATGTGAAGGCCTCCACTCGCGAAGTAACAACGTTTGATCAAGAAAAAGAAAAACAGGAGTTTTTTCGTAACCTGGTACTGGGTTTAATACCCGGAGGGTCTGCGTTGTGGAATTTGGCACACGGGAATTACAAAGATGCAGCTGCGGATATCATTTTTGATATCGTGCTATACGCTACCACCGCAGGGCTAGGAAAGGTGGGTAGTGGAGCGGCTCGCGCGGGGTCAAGCCGCTTCGGAAAGTACCTCACCGCTGGAAAATCGACAGCCGGCGTGGGTAACTTGTTTCGGTCGACGACGAACGGGAGGGAGGGACTGCTATCCAAAAGCCGTCAGTGGTTTGGCAGGTTGACAGGGGCCTCCGACAGTGTCGATTTACTTAAGCTCTCCAATAGACACGATATTGCAATAGGCACCTATAAACCGGTCAACGGTGCGCCGATATCGAACGTCGCGGCGAAGTTCGATGAGGCGACTGGTAGATGGTTACCTTATGATGTAACCAAGAACAAAGTCTATGGCAACCCCCTGGAAAACTTCACACCTGAAACCGCCAGGTATTTTGAGGACAGCGTGGGCACTGCAGACGATGTCGCAGATGGCGTCGGCGAAGTGGTACGCCGCAGAAAAAAAACCAATCACCTGGAAAAAAGCCTGGCCAATGATAACGCATTACACTTGGGGCGCGAAATCAAGGATTTTAAGGTGCTCGGCGATGGTATTTTTTGCTATGTGGATAAATATAAAGGCGTGGAGAGACTTAATATCTGTGCCCATGGGGTCAATCCGAATTTTAAACAACTGCTCACCGATGAGCCAATGAGTATGTTTTTCAATGGTAAGAAGAACACGCCCGCTGATCTGCTGGAGCACCTTCGCGCTTCGGGCATTAGTCCTGAAAAGTTCAACAATGTACGCTTGTTGATGTGTCACTCAGCCAATGGGTCTGCCAATTCTTTTGGGAGCCATTTTGGGAAATTAATAAAGCGTGATGTCAAGGCGTTTCAAGGGCCTGTTCGTGCGTACGTCGTGCCTGAAGACGTTGGTACTTTAAAAGCCAATATAAATCTGACCAGTCCCGGGGCTTCAGCCGCTGATATTAACCAGAGGATCTACAATCAGCTTCAGCTGAATTTGTCCCTTGGTACAAGTAAAACCGGCCCTAAAGGAATTAGCGGCTCTCGGTCTGGAAAGGAAATACCCTTTTATTATCGCCCAGTAAAGTTTAAGGCAAGCTAAAAGATGATCAGCCCCTTCGTCACAGCGAGAGGGCTGTCAGTTCTGATAAAGGCCCCTTACTCCCGAATCATCTCCCGTACTGTGGCCGTTAATAAATCAAACGTAAACGGCTTGGTGATCAACTGCATGCCAGGGTCCAGGAACCCTCCACGTACGGCCGCATGCTCGGCATACCCGGTAATGAACAACACCTTGAGTTCAGGGCGAATTTGCCGGCCGATTTCCGCTAATTGCCGGCCATTCATACCGGGTAACCCGACATCGCTGATCATCAGGTCAATGCGCTGCTCGGACTCAATGATCGGCACCGCCGTGTTCGCGTCTGCGGCTTCGACGAACCCATAACCCAGCTCTTTGAGCACGGCGCTGACCAGCACCCGAACCGCGGGGTCATCCTCGACGATCAACACCGTTTCCCCTGCATTGGCAAACGGCAGCAATGTCGGGTTGAGCGGCTCCTGGGCTTGGGGCTCGCCGATAAAACGCGGTAAGAACAAGCTGACCGTGGTGCCTTTGTTGACTTCGCTGTGGATGGTCACATGCCCACGAGACTGACGAGCGAAGCCGTAGATCATTGACAACCCCAGCCCCGTGCCCTGGCCGATGGGTTTAGTGGTGAAAAAAGGATCGAACACGCGGCCCATCAAGTGCTGCGGTATGCCGCAACCGTTGTCGCTGACACTCAGCTCTACGTAATCGCCCGGTGTCAGGGTGCCGTAGGCGGCAGTGAAGACGCTGTCGAGGTGGCGGTTGGTGGTTTCCACCGTGAGCGTGCCACCGGTGGGCATGGCGTCGCGCGCGTTGATCACCAGGTTGAGCAGGGCGCTTTCGAGCTGGTTCGGGTCGGCTTCGGCCGTCCACAAGGCGTCGCTCAAGCGCATGTCCAGGCTGATGCTTTCGTTGATGCTGCGTTGCAACAATTCGCCCATGGCCGCGACCAACTGGTTGATCTGCACGGGTTTGGAGTCCAGCGATTGTCGACGGGAGAACGCCAACAGTCTGTGGGTGAGGCTGGCCGCGCGGTTGGCGGAGGTCACGCCCAGGTCGATCAGGCCGTCCAGGTCATCCAGTTTGCCTCGCGCCACACGTCGGCGCAGCAGTTCCAGGCTCCCGATAATGCCGGTAAGCATGTTGTTGAAGTCATGGGCGATACCGCCGGTCAACTGGCCAACGGCTTCCATTTTCTGCGACTGACGCAGGGCTTCTTCGTTGTGGCGCAGTTGGGCGGTGCGTTCTTCCACTTGCTGCTCGAGGGTTTCCAGGGTGCGCTGCAGCCGCAGCTCGCTCTCGCTCAAGTCAATCAAGCGGTCCCGCGCCTCGTACTGGCGCCGCCGACCGCGCAGGGCGGCGCTGACCAGGCTGATCAGGGTGATGGGATGGAATGGCCGCTCCAGAAACGTGACGTTACCCAGCAAGCCGCTCAGTCGGGTCGAACCGTTCTGCTCTTTGCCGCCATGCTGGGTCATCAGCACGATCGGCAGGTCGGACCAAGCCGGCTGCTGATGCAACAACTCAAGTAACGGCTCCAGGTCGACGCCACGCAGCGCCTCAGCCGCAATGATGAGCAGGCCGGCGCCTTGGGTCAGCTCTTCGCACAGGGCGGCCAGGCTATTGGCGACGATCCCGCTGTAGCCGGCTTCGTTTAGCATCATCAGCGCCAATGAGCCGTCGCGGCCCATGGGCGCCAGCACGATGGCGCGCTCGGAGACAGGAGAAAGGGCCGGCACTAGCCCTCATCCTTGAGCAGGGGGGAGCCGGCGCCCATATAGGTCGGAATGCCGCGCAGCACACCCTGGAAGTTATCCAGGGGCACACCCACCGTCATGCCGCGGCTGCCGATGCGGTATTCGCGGATAGTCGACTCATGTGAGCCGGTTCTCTTCTTGATGATCGAAATGGCCCGGCGAACTTTGCCCAGAGCCTCGAAATAACGCAGCAGGATCACGGTGTCAGCCAGGTAGGTGATGTCGACTGGCGTCTGCATGTCGCCGACCAGGCCGTGCTGGGCCACCGTCATGAAGGTGGCAGCCCCGCGGCGGTTGAGGTACAGCAACAGTTCATGCATATGCAGGATCAGCGCGTTCTCTTCGGGCATGGCGGCCTGGTAGCCGTTGATACTGTCGATGACCACCGTCTTGATGCCGCGCTCGTCCACGCAACGGCGTACCCGGTGCGAAAATTCGCCGGGGGAGAGTTCGGCGGCGTCGACCTGCTCGATCAGCAGGTTGCCGGTGTCTCGCAACGCGGCGAGGTCGATGCCCATGTTCTTCATACGCTCGAACAGCAGGCCCAGTTCTTCATCGAAGATAAACAGCGCAGCCTTTTCGCCACGGGCCACGGCAGCAGCGGCGAAGATCATCGAGATCAGCGACTTGCCGGTACCGGCCGGGCCGAGAATCAGGCTGCTGGAGCCGGTCTCGATTCCCCCGCCGAGCAGAGAATCCAATTCCTCGATACCGCTGCTCAAGGTTTGACGGTTGTAACCGCCGCGATGCTCAGCCGCCACCAGGCGCGGGAATACGTGAATGCCGTCGCCCATGATGGTGAAGTCGTGAAAGCCGCCACGGTATTTCTGGCCCCGGTATTTCACCACCCGGATGCGACGACGCTCGGCACCGTAGTTGGGCGTCAGTTCCTCCAGGCGAATTACCCCGTGGGCCACGCTGTGCACGGTCTTATCCAGGGACTCGGTGGTCAGGTCGTCCAGCAGTAATACGGTGGCGTCATAGCGCACGAAGTAGTGCTTGATCGCCAGGATCTGCCGGCGATAGCGCAAGGAGCTTTGCGCCAACAGGCGGATCTCCGACAGGCTGTCGACCACCACGCGGGTCGGCTTGACCCGTTCCACCACTTCAAAGATCTGGCGGGTGGCTTCGCCCAGTTCCAGGTCGGAGGAGTACAGCAGGCTTTGCTGGTGTTCGGCGTTGAGCAGGCTTTCGGGCGGGGTCAGTTCGAAGATATGAATATGGTCATCGAGGTCCCAGCCATGGGATTTGGCGCCCTGGCGCAATTCGTGCTCGGTTTCGGACAGGGTGATATACAAGCAACGTTCGCCGTTTTGCGCGCCGGCCTGCAGAAAGTGCAGGGCCACGGTGGTTTTACCGGTGCCGGGTTCGCCCTCAAGCAAAAACACGTGGCTGCGCGATAGCCCGCCGGCAAGAATGTCATCAAGACCTTCGATGCCGGTGGCCGCCTTTTCACTCAACAGCTGATTGGATGTACTCAAGAAGTGCCCTCAGGTCACGTACAAGTAGAGGGGCGCGCCGACTCGGACGCGCCATATTCACTTGACCGTAGTGGCACGTAGCGGTTCAACGTTTTGTAAGAATTACAGGCCCTGCTGTAACGCCGGATCATCCGGGTTCTGTTGCTCCAGTTGGGCGAGCAGCACCTGGACGTTCTGCAACTGCCCGGTCTCTTTCCAGTAGTTGACCAGCAACACGCGGGCTTTGCGGTTGGCGGGATCACGCTGGACGATTTCTTCCAACTGGCGCTGGGCCGCCTCTACTTCGTCCTGGTCGTGCAGTGTCGTGGCCAGGTCGTAGCGATAATCCGGGTTGTCCGGCTCAAGCTCCACCGCCTTGGAGAGGCCGAGCAGGGCGTAGGGGCGCTCGCCATGGTGCAGCAGCCACATGCCTAATGCATGTTGCAGGTAGGCCGATTCCGGATGAGCCGCCAGTTGCCGGGCCAACAGTTGGCGCGAGTCGTCGGTCTTGCCTTGTTTGTCCAGTAGTTCGATTTGCGATACCACCGCTTGCAGGTTGTCCGGCTGCAAACGCATTGCCTGCTCCAGGGCGTTTTGCGCCTCCGGCAGCAGGGCACTGTGGATGTACAGGCGCGCCAATTGAATCCAGCCTTCGGCGGTTTCGGGTTGGGCCTTGAGGGTTTTCACGAATTCGTCGAGCACCTGCTGCAGCGGGCCAAAGTACAGGCCCAGGGTGTCGGGAGACAGGCCGAGCAAGGCGTTGGCGGCGGCAAAGCGCACCGACTGTTCGGGATCATCCAGCACCGGGCCGAGCAGCAGGGTGCGTTGGCCGGTGGGCACCAGGCCGACGATGCTGTGAATCGCGGCTTCGCGCACCAGCGCCGATTCATTGGCCAGGTCTTTATCGGCCAACTTCAGCGCCTGGGGGCTGGGGTAATTGGGTAATTCAGCATGCAAGGCGGCGCGGCGTTCGGGCGACAGGTCTGGCCGGCCCAGTTGTTGGTACAACACACGTGCGGCGCCGGGCTCGCCGTTATGCGCTTGCTTCAAGGCCTTGGAGTAGCCATGGGCGATGGCCGGGGGTACGGCCACTGTCGGGGTGCGGGAGAAAAACCAGATGATCAGTACGATCAGCAACAGGGCGCACAGGCCGATGATGGAGTAACGGCGTGACTTTGACATGCAGGCGTCCGAAAGCTTGGGCAGCAAAGTTCCAAGCTTCGGTCAGTGCGAGGCGAGTGTCAAACCCGCGTCAGGTCAGCACGTAGTCCGCTGGTTCCAACGCAGGCGGCAGGTTGACTTCACCCAGGGCTGCGAGAATCTCACGCTCCAATGTCCGCAGGATGGCGTCACACGGCAAGTCGTTTTCGTCGAAGCCGAAAGGGTCCTCCAATTCGTCGCCAATCGCATCCAGGCCAAAGAAGGTGTAGCTGACAATCGCAGTGAACACCGGCGTCAACCAGCCCAGTGGCTCAGCCATGGCGAACGGCAGCAGGATGCAGAACAGGTAGATGGTGCGGTGCAACAGCAGGGTGTAGGGGAAGGGCAGTGGCGTGGTCTTGATCCGCTCACACGCCGCCTGCACCTGGCTCAGGCTGACCAACCGGCTTTCCAGCTGGGTGTAGCGCCATTCGCTGATCACACCCTGTTGGGCCAGGACCGAAAAGCGCGCACCGACCGTTTGCAGCACGCTGTCCGACAGGTTGGGGTGGCCCGCTGGCACGCTGATCCAAGGGTGTATCGCCCGGGCTTGATCTTCATGACGCAAATGCGCGACCAAACCATGGGCAAAACCGCATAGGCCGCGCAGCAGGCCAGCACGCTCGGCGGTGTCCCCCAGCACCTGGGTCTCGCGAATCAGCGAACGCACGTCAATGACCATTTGCCCCAGTTGCTTACGCCCCTCCCACCAACGGTCGTAGCAGGCGTTGTTGCGAAAACTCATGAAGATCGACAGCGACAGGCCCAGCAAGGTGAAGGGCGTAGCGTTGACCTTGGAAAAATAGGCGGGGTGCAGGGTTTCCACCAGCACGATGACCGAGGCCAACAGCGTGACCAGCAGGCTGCGCCAGGCAATGCGCTTGGCAATGGAGCCTTTGAGGGAGAACAGGATACCCAGGACGTTGGGTTTGGGGCGAACGATCATGGCAGGCTTCTGTGGCGGTGCAGATCATCAGGGTAGAAGCTGGCACCCGGAGCGTCCAATCACTTGGATCGACCGCCTGATCAGTCGACTCAATGACTCTTTGTAGGAGCGAGCTTGCTCGCGAAAAACGTCAACGATAACGCGCGCATCCTGATTAAACGCGGCGCCTGTGAGTTTTTCGCGAGCAAGCTCGCTCCTACAGATAGCCATGGCCAAACCAGTCAGCCAAGTTGAAAGCTTTGACCATTGCCGCTGCGCCGCTCTGGAGCGACTATTTCAGCGGTTTTATCGAGTTGAAAATGTCCTGAAAATAAAAACACAGAAGGATAGAAAGCGATGCGTGAGTATTTGGCTGCCACCAACGAGTTTGATTACCAGCACACCGTCGACGCCGCACTGGCCGGCAATCTGCAAGCGCTCAATGCCTGTGTGGAGTGTTGTGATCGTCACGCGCTGCCGGGGCGTATCGCGTTGTTCTGGGAAGGCAAGGACGGGCGTAGCGCTACCTCGACCTTCACCGAACTGCAGGAGCAGGCCGCGCGTTTTGCCAACTTCCTGCTGGCCCGAGGCGTCAAGCGCGGTGACAAGGTGGCGGGCCTGCTGCCGCGTACCGCCGAATTGCTGGTGGTGGTGTTAGCAACCTGGCGCATCGGCGCGGTCTATCAGCCACTGTTTACCGCGTTCGGTCCCAAGGCGATTGAACACCGCTTGAACAGTTCCGGCGCAGCGCTGGTGGTCACCGATGCAGTGAACCGCCCCAAGTTGGCTGAGGTCGCCGACTGCCCGACCATCGTCACGGTGGCCGGGGCCAAGGGTGAAGGCATCGTACGTGGCGATTACAGCTTCTGGGCCGAACTGCCCCATTACTCTTCTCACTGCGAGCCGGTGCTACTGGGCGCAGAGGAGCCGTTCCTGCTGATGTTCACCTCGGGCACCACCGGCCCGTCCAAGGCGCTGTCGGTGCCGCTCAAGGCCATCGTCGCGTTCCAGGGCTACATGCGCGACGCTGTGGACTTGCGCCCCGAAGACGCGTTCTGGAACGTCGCTGACCCTGGCTGGGCCTATGGCATCTATTTCGGCGTGACCGGGCCGTTGTCCATGGGGCACCCGATCACCTTCTACGATGGCCCGTTCACCCTGGAAAGCACCTGCCGGGTGATCAATAAATACGCAATCACCAACCTGACCGGTTCGCCCACGGCGTATCGCCTGCTGATTGCCGGTGGCGAACAGTTCGCGCGTTCGATCAAGGGCAAGCTGCGCATCGTCAGCAGCGCCGGCGAGCCGTTGAACCCGGAGGTGATTCGCTGGTTCGCCGACAACCTGGGCGTGACCATCCACGACCATTACGGCCAGACCGAACTGGGTATGGTGCTGTGCAACCACCACGGCCTGGCGCATCCGGTGCACGTGGGTTCGGCGGGTTTTGCCTCGCCAGGGCATCGCATCGTGGTGCTGGATGACGACCATCAAGAGCTGCCGGCCGGCCAGCCCGGCATCCTGGCCATCGACCGCGAGCAATCGCCCATGTGCTGGTTCGCCGGATATGACGGCGTGAAAACCAAGGCGTTCGTTGGCAAGTACTACCTCAGCGGCGACACCGTGGAGCTGAACCCGGACGGCAGCATCAGCTTTGTCGGGCGCAGTGACGACGTGATCACTACATCCGGCTATCGCGTGGGGCCCTTCGATGTGGAAAGTGCGTTGGTGGAGCACCCGGCGGTGGTCGAGGCGGCGGTGGTCGGTAAGCCTTGCCCGGAGCGCACCGAGCTGGTCAAAGCCTTTGTGGTGATCAGCGAGCAATACCGCGCCACCCCCGAGCTGGCCGAAGAGCTGCGCCTGCATGTGCGCCAGCGCCTGGCCGCCCATGCGTACCCACGGGAAATCGAATTTGTCAGCGACTTGCCCAAGACCCCGAGCGGCAAGCTGCAACGCTTTATTTTGCGCAATCAGGAAATAGCCAAGGCCCAGGCGGCCGTGGCGTGATCTCTTTAAAAGGAAACAACGATGCAGATTGAAAACAAGGTATTCCTGGTCAGCGGCGGCGCGTCGGGCCTCGGCGCGGCCACCGCTGAAATGCTGATCGCCGCGGGTGCCAAGGTGATGCTGGTGGACTTGAACGCCGACGCCGTGGCCGCCAAGGCCCAGCAACTGGGCGACAATGCCCGCAGTGCCGTGGCGGACATCAGCCAGGAAGCCGCTGCAGAAGCGGCGGTGAAGGCAGCGGTCGAAGCCTTTGGTGGCTTGCATGGCCTGGTCAACTGCGCGGGTGTGGTGCGCGGCGAGAAGATCCTCGGCAAGAATGGCCCGCATGGCCTGGCAAACTTCGCCCAGGTGATCAACGTCAACCTGATCGGCAGCTTCAACCTGCTGCGTCTGGCCGCTGCGGCGATCGCTGAAACCGAGGCGAATGCCGACGGCGAGCGTGGCGTGATCATCAATACCGCCTCGGTGGCGGCGTTCGATGGGCAGATAGGCCAGGCTGCGTATGCCGCCTCCAAGGGCGCGATTGCCAGCCTCACCTTGCCTGCCGCACGGGAACTGGCGCGCTTTGGCATCCGCGTGATGACCATCGCACCGGGCATTTTCGAAACCCCAATGATGGCCGGCATGACCCCAGAGGTGCGTGAGTCCCTGGCTGCCGGCGTGCCGTTCCCGCCACGCCTGGGCAAACCCGCCGAATATGCCGCGCTGGTACGCCACATCATTGAAAACAGCATGCTCAATGGCGAAGTGATCCGTCTCGACGGTGCCTTGCGCATGGCCGCCAAATAAGGAGCAATGACTATGAACGACCCTATTGTGATTGTCAGCGCTGTGCGCACGCCCATGGGCGGGTTTCAGGGCGACCTCAAAAGCCTGACCGCGCCGCAACTGGGCGCTGCCGCCATTCGTGCGGCGGTCGAGCGCGCCGGTATCGCCACCGATGCCGTCGACGAAGTGCTGTTTGGCTGCGTGCTGCCCGCCGGGCTTGGGCAAGCGCCTGCTCGCCAGGCCGCCCTGGGTGCCGGGTTGGACAAGGGCACGCGCTGCACCACCCTCAACAAGATGTGCGGCTCCGGCATGGAAGCGACGATTCTGGCCCACGATTCGCTGCGCGCTGGCAGCGTTGATGTGGTGATCGCGGGGGGCATGGAAAGCATGTCCAACGCCCCGTACCTGTTGGACCGCGCGCGCAGCGGCTACCGCATGGGCCACGGCAAGGTGCTTGATCATATGTTCCTCGACGGCCTCGAAGACGCCTACGACAAGGGGCGCCTGATGGGCACCTTTGCCGAGGACTGCGCCGAGCACAATGGTTTTACCCGTGAGGCCCAGGACGCGTTTGCCATCGCCTCCCTGACCCGCGCGCAGGAGGCCATCACCCACGGCAGCTTTGCCAGCGAAATCGTCCCGGTGCAGGTCACCGTGGGCAAGGAGCAAAAAACCATCCTCCATGATGAACAACCGCCGAAAGCCAAGCTGGACAAGATCGCCAGCCTTAAACCGGCGTTCCGTGACGGCGGTACAGTGACAGCAGCCAACTCCAGCTCGATCTCCGATGGCGCGGCGGCGTTGTTGCTAATGCGTGAGTCCGAGGCGCTCAAGCGTGGCCTCAAGCCCTTGGCGGTGATCCATGGGCACGCCGCGTTTGCCGATGATCCTGGGCTGTTTCCGGTGGCGCCGGTGGGGGCGATCCGTAAGCTGATGAGCAAGACCGGCTGGAGCCTCGACGAGGTGGACCTGTTCGAAATCAACGAAGCCTTCGCCGTGGTCAGCCTGGTGACCATGAGCAAGCTGGAGATTCCCCACGACAAGGTCAACGTGCATGGCGGCGCCTGTGCACTGGGCCACCCCATTGGTGCCTCTGGCGCACGTATCCTGGTGACATTGCTCGCGGCCCTGCGCCAGAAGGGGCTCAAGCGTGGCGTCGCAGCCATTTGCATTGGCGGCGGTGAAGCCACGGCCATGGCCGTTGAATGCCTGTATTGAGGATGACCTATGTTGCCCAATGACGAACAATTGCAGATCAGCGACGCCGCCCGGCAATTTGCCCAGGAACGTTTGAAACCCTTCGCCGCCGAGTGGGACCGCGAGCATCGCTTTCCCAAGGAGGCCATCGCGGAAATGGCCGAACTGGGCTTTTTCGGCATGCTGGTGCCAGAGCAGTGGGGCGGTTGCGACACCGGCTACCTGGCCTACGCCATGGCCCTGGAAGAAATCGCCGCGGGCGACGGTGCGTGCTCCACGATCATGAGCGTGCACAACTCGGTGGGTTGCGTGCCGATCCTCAAATTTGGCAATGACCAGCAGAAAGAGCAGTTCCTCACGCCCTTGGCCAGCGGCGCTATGCTGGGTGCTTTTGCGCTGACCGAACCCCAGGCCGGTTCCGATGCCAGCAGCCTGAAAACCCGTGCACGCCTTGAAGGCGACCACTATGTACTCAACGGCTGCAAACAGTTCATCACCTCCGGGCAAAACGCCGGGATTGTGATTGTGTTTGCAGTCACCGACCCGGCTGCGGGCAAGCGCGGAATCAGCGCGTTTATCGTGCCCACCGACTCGCCGGGCTACACCGTGGCGCGGGTGGAAGACAAGCTGGGGCAACATGCCTCGGACACTTGCCAGATCCTCTTTGAAGACGTGAAAGTGCCGGTGGCCAACCGCCTGGGCGAGGAGGGCGAAGGCTACAAAATCGCCCTGGCCAACCTGGAAGGCGGCCGCGTGGGCATTGCCTCCCAGTCAGTGGGCATGGCCCGCGCCGCCTTCGAAGCGGCCCGGGACTATGCCCGTGAACGTGAAAGCTTTGGCAAGCCGCTGATCGAACACCAAGCCGTCGCCTTTCGCCTGGCCGACATGGCCACCCAGATCGCCGTCGCCCGGCAGATGGTGCATTACGCCGCTGCCCTGCGTGACAGCGGCAAACCAGCGCTGGTGGAGGCGTCCATGGCCAAGCTGTTTGCCTCGGAAATGGCCGAGAAAGTCTGCTCGGCCGCCTTGCAAACCTTGGGCGGTTACGGTTACCTGAACGACTTCCCCCTGGAGCGGATCTACCGTGATGTGCGGGTCTGCCAGATTTACGAAGGCACCAGCGATATTCAACGCATGGTCATCTCACGCAATCTTTAAGGAGCCGAGACATGAGTTACGAAACCATCCTGCTTGACGTTCAGGGCCGTGTCGGGCTGATCACGCTTAACCGCCCCAGCGCACTGAACGCCTTGAATGCACAACTGGTCAGCGAGCTGAACCAGGCGCTGGACAGCCTGGAAGCCAACCCGGAAATTGGCTGCATCGTGCTGACTGGCTCGAAAAAAGCCTTCGCGGCCGGTGCCGACATCAAGGAAATGGCCGAGCTGACCTACCCGCAGATCTATATGGACGACCTGTTCAGCGACAGCGACCGCGTGGCCAACCGCCGCAAACCGATCATTGCCGCCGTGAATGGTTTTGCCTTGGGCGGCGGCTGTGAACTGGCCTTGATGTGCGACTTTATCCTTGCCGGCGACACCGCCAAGTTTGGCCAGCCGGAAATCAACCTGGGCGTGCTGCCGGGCATGGGCGGCACCCAGCGCCTGACCCGTGCGGTGGGCAAGGCCAAGGCCATGGAGATGTGCCTGACCGGGCGTTTTATCGACGCGGTGGAGGCCGAGCGCTGCGGGGTTGTGGCGCGCATCGTGCCCGCCGATGAGTTGCTGGACGAGGCGCTGAAAGTAGCTACCCTGATCGCCGGTAAATCTGTGCCGATCAGCATGATGGTCAAGGAAAGCGTGAACCGTGCGTTTGAAGTCAGCCTGTCTGAAGGCGTGCGTTTTGAGCGTCGGGTGTTTCATGCGGCGTTTGCGACCCAGGACCAGAAGGAAGGCATGGCCGCGTTTGTGGCCAAGCGGGCGCCGGAATTTAAGGATAAGTAACCTGGTGGGGGGGTGGCCTCCCAGCCGGCGCCTATCTACCTGACACCCCAACGATCCAACTGTGGGAGCTGGCTTGCCTGCGATGGCGGACTGACAGCCGACACCTATCTACCTGATACCCCCGCAATCCAACTGTGGGAGCGGGCTTGCTCGCGAAGGCGGCCTGACAGTCAACACAGTTGGATTGTGTACATATCCATTGCTGCGGTAA
>NZ_LYSO01000088.1:0-26539 GCF_001728935.1 Pseudomonas sp. AP42 | reverse complement strand
CCGATATGTACCCGGTCCAACTGTGTTGACTGCCAGGCCGTCTTCGCAGGCAAGCCAGCTCCCACATTTGGACAGCGGCGCGTCAGGTAGATAAGCGTCGGCTATCCGGTCGTCACGGGAGCAAGCTCCCTCGCCACAGGGTCAGCGTCGTACCGAAGTTGATTGCGGTGCATCAGTCACTTACAAACCGGCAGACCCACCGCTATCGCAGGCAAGCCAGCTCCCACAGTTGATCCACCGTGTTGCTCAGATGCTCTTCAGCTGCTACACCTTGTGTCTAGCGCAATGACAAGGAAGCAGTCACATGTCAGTCGAGTCAGAAGTATCCCTGGATGGGAAGAAGTTGACGATCGCAATCAGGGGCCGGTTCGATTTCGGCAGCCACCAGGCGTTTCGGGAGGCCTACGAGCGTTTCTACAAGGTCCCCGAGATCTATATCGTCGATCTCAAGGAGGCCACCTACATGGACAGTTCAGCCCTCGGCATGCTGCTGTTGCTACGGGATCATGCCGGCGGTGATGACGCCGAGGTCCGCGTGACGAACAGCAACTCCGACGTGCGCAAGATCCTCGCCATCTCCAACTTCGACAAGCTGTTCGACATCAGTTGAGCGCCCTGGCCCCGGTCCTGGAGGCGCTGACCATCCTGATCGCCGAAGACAGCGCCGCCGACCGCCTGTTGCTGGCGAGCATCATCCGTCGCCAGGGCCATCAGGTGCTCACGGTGAGCAATGGCGCCGAAGCGATTGAGGTGTTTGCCCGTGAGCGCCCGCAACTGGTGTTGATGGACGCGCTGATGCCGGTGATGGACGGCTTTGAAGCCGCGCGGCAGATCAAGCAATTGGCGGGGGAGGCGCTGGTGCCGATCATCTTCCTCACCTCGCTGCGCGAAAGCGAAGCCCTGGCCCAGTGCCTGGACGCCGGCGGCGATGACTTTTTGCCCAAGCCCTATAACCCTTTGATCCTGGCGGCGAAGATCAACGCCATGGACCGCCTGCGCCGCCTACAGGCCACGGTTTTGCAACAGCGTGACCTGATCGCCAAACACCACGAACACCTGATGCATGAACAGCGGGCGGCCAAGGCAGTGTTCGACAAGGTTGCCCATTCGGGTTGTATCAACGCCGCGCCCAACATCCGCTACCTGCAATCGCCTTATGCGTTGTTCAACGGTGACTTGTTGCTGGCGGCCTACACGCCGTCCGGCGATATGCACGTGCTGCTCGGGGATTTCACCGGCCATGGCCTGCCGGCCGCCATCGGTGCCATGCCCCTGGCCGAAGTGTTCTACGGCATGACCGCCAAGGGCTACGGCCTCACGCAGACCCTGCGGGAAATGAACGCCAAGCTCAAGCGCATCCTGCCGGTGGACATGTTCTGCTGCGCCACCTTGCTGTGCCTGAGCGCCCAGCGGCGGGCGGTGGAGGTGTGGAACGGCGGCATGCCCGAAGGCTATGTGCATGAAGTCGCCACCGGCAGGCGCACGCCGTTGATGTCGCGGCACCTGCCCTTGGGGGTGTTGTCGGCAGAGGCGTTCGATGACAGCACCGAAGTCTGGCCCATGGCGTTGGGCGACCGGGTGTTTTTGCTCTCCGACGGCGTGCTGGACACCGCTGACGCCAACGATCAACTGTTCGGCGCCGAGCGCTTGCAGCAGGTGTTCGCCGCCAACCGCGAGCCTGACCGCCTGTTCGAGGACATCGAGCAGGCGCTGGCGGCCTTTCGCGGCCAGGCGCGCGATGACGTCAGCATGGTCGAGATCACCTTGCAGGCAGGCCAGCCCTTGCGGACGGCCGAACCGATGTATGCCGACAGCGGCCAGTCGTGCCCCCTGGATTGGTCGGTGAGTTTCGAATTTCGCGCCCAGACCCTCAGAACCTACAACCCGTTGCCGTACCTGCTGCAACTGCTATTGGAGATCCACGGCCTGCGTGAGCAGAGCGGTGCGCTTTACAGCGTGATGGCCGAGTTGTATTCCAACGCGCTGGAGCATGGCGTGCTGGGCCTGGACTCACGGCTCAAGCGCGATGCCCAGGGGTTTGCGCAGTATTATCATCAGCGCCATGAGCGGCTGGCGCAGTTGGACAGCGGTTACGTGCGCGTGCATGTGCAGGTGGTACCCACCGACAAGGGCGGTAAACTGACCTTGCGTCTGGAAGACAGCGGGCAGGGTTTTGATGTGGAGCAGGAGCTGGCACGCCCCGTGGACATCGACCGTCTGTCTGGTCGGGGCTTGAGCCTGGTGCGTCAACTGAGCAGCGCTGTAGGCTGGTCCGATGGCGGGCGCAGTGTCTGCGTGGAGTTTTGTTGGGAGGCTCTGGCATAATCCGCCGATTCTTGATCAAGGAGCGAGCAAGTGGCTGAGATTCATTTGGACCCCGACGTGTTGTCAGACTTGCAGGAAGTGATGGAGAGCGAGTACCCGACGTTGCTCGACACCTTTATCGAAGACTCGCAAGAGCGCGTCGCAGCACTGCGCAAGGCTGGGGGCGACGCCAAAACGTTGGGACGGATTGCCCACAGTTTCAAAGGCAGCAGCGGCAATCTAGGGGCGGTGCGTTTGGCCCAATTGTGTGAGTTGCTGGAGGCCGAGGCCGTCGAGGCGGCCTCGGATCTAGGCGCGCTGGTTGATCAGATTGATCATGAGTTTGCGCTGGTCAAGCCACTGTATGAATGTAGGAGCGAGCTTGCTCGCGAAAAACGTCAACGATAACGCGTGCTTCCTGGATGAATGCGGCGCCTGTGAGTTTTTTGCGAGCAAGCTCGCTCCTACATTGAATCGGATATGTCCAGGCATTTTGTAAACCTGGCCCGACTCTTGCTCTACCTCCACAGACTGCATCCCCGACCCCATGCAGTGGAGACCCTTACTTATGCCAGTCGCCCCTAATTCGCTCCTTCAGGCTGCCACCGCAGCCAAGCCTCAAGCGCCGGCCGCCACGCCTGCGGTAGCGCCTGCGGCCCCGCGGGAAAAGGGCCCTGGCTTCGCTCAAGTGTTTGCCAAGCAAGCTGCCAAGCCGCAGGCCAAGAGCGACGACGCGCCAGCCAAACCCGTGCGCGACAAAGCGGCTGACGCCAGCGATAAACCTGCCGCCAGTGCGCCAGCGGTTGCCGATAGCGGCAATCCCTTGCCTGCCAAGCCGGCCAAGAGCGACGACAGCGCAGACAGTGAAGGCGAGCCACCGGCCGACCCGTCCCTGGCGCAGCAACCGGTGGCCGATCCGGCGCTGGTCGCCGCCGTGACGCCGGTGGCGGTCCCTGTGCCCGTACAAGCGTCTGCCGTCGCTGCCGAAGATGACCAGGCCCTGCCGCTCATTACCGTAACCGAGGAGCCCAAGCAGCCGGCCTTCGACCCCGAGGCCGACCCGCTGGATTCGATGCCGGCCGTGCGCCTGGCGATGGAGCAGGGCGGTCACGTCTCGGCCAGCAGCCAGGCGCCGCAGAAAGCCGCGCCCACCACTCAGGACCAACCGACCGCCGCGCAGAACTTTGCCGCTGGCCTGGCCAACATGGTTGACCAGCAAGCCACCAAGGACAGCACCGACCAAGGCGGTGACAAAGCCTTCGGTGCGCTGATCGATGACGGCCTCAAGGACCTCAAGAACGCCAGCAGCGACACCCGTGTGGATGACTTCGCCAACCGCCTGGCCGCGCTGACCCAGGCGGCCACGCCGAAAACCGCGAATGCCTTGCCGCCCGTCACCAATGCGCCCCTGGCCATGCACCAGAGCGGCTGGACCGAAGAGGTGGTCAACCGCGTGATGTACCTGTCCAGCGCCAACCTCAAGTCGGCCGAGATTCAGTTGCAGCCCGCTGAGTTGGGGCGCCTGGACATCAAGGTCAACATGACGGCGGACCAGCAGGCCCAAGTCAACTTCATGAGCGGCCATGCGGTGGTGCGTGAAGCGCTGGAGAGCCAGTCTGGCCGTTTGCGCGAAATGTTTGCCCAGCAGGGCATGGGGCAGGTGGATGTGAATGTCTCCGACCAATCGCGGGGGCAGGACCAGCAGCAACAGCAGAGCCAGGCGCGGGGCATCAGTGGCAGCGGCAGGCGTGCTGACAGCGGCGACGCCGGTGGCCCTGTGGACGTGGCCGAAGTGGCAGCGCCCGTGAGCCAGAGCGTGATCGGCTCCAGCGCCGTCGACTACTACGCCTGACTTGAGGGCTGTACAGGCCTGAATGTGGGAGCGGGCTTGCTCGCGAATGCAGAGTGTCAGTCAGTATATGTTTGACTGATACACCGCATTCGCGAGCAAGCCCGCTCCCACATTTGTTTTGTGGTGTTCGCTCTTCCTCATTACCAGCCAACTCTGGCATAACACTTGCTCTTGCCTTGCCATAGATCTACGAATCCCCGAATAGTGACGGATTATTGGCATGGCGAAGAGCGACGACGCAGCAACTCCCCCCGCAGGCAAAGGCAAGCTCAAGCTGATCCTGTTGATTGTGCTGGGCCTGCTCCTGGCCATCGGCGCCTCGGTGGGCGGCACCTGGTACATCATGCACAGCAGTGCGAGCAAACCGGCGCCCGCCGCCGAAGCTGCCACCAACGTCAAGCAACCGGCAATCTTCGAGCAGATGCTTCCGGCCTTTGTCGCCAACTACAACCAGAATGGTCGTCAACGCTACTTGCAGGTGAGCATCACCTTGCTGGCGCGCAACCAGGCGGACCTCGATGCCCTCAAGGTGCATATGCCGGTGATCCGCAACAACCTGGTGATGCTGTTCTCCGGGCAGAGCTTCGACAGCCTGGCCACGCCCGTCGGCCAGGAAATGCTGCGCCAGAAGGTCACTGCCAGCGTGCAGGAAGTGGCCCAGAAAGAACTCGGCAAAGTCGTGGTCGAGCAGGCGCTCTTCACTAACTTCGTATTGCAGTAGGATCACGACATGGCCGTGCAAGACCTGCTGTCCCAGGATGAAATCGATGCGCTGTTGCATGGCGTGGACGATGGTCTGGTACAGACCGAAATGGCTGCCGAACCCGGCAGCGTCAAAAGTTATGACCTGACCAGCCAGGATCGCATCGTGCGGGGACGCATGCCGACCCTGGAGATGATCAACGAACGCTTTGCCCGCTACACCCGCATCAGCATGTTCAACATGCTGCGCCGCTCGGCGGACGTGGCCGTGGGCGGTGTGCAGGTGATGAAGTTCGGTGAATACGTGCACTCGCTGTACGTGCCCACCAGCCTCAACCTGGTCAAGATCAAGCCATTGCGCGGCACCGCGCTGTTCATCCTCGACGCCAAACTGGTGTTCAAGCTGGTGGACAACTTCTTCGGTGGCGACGGCCGTCACGCCAAGATCGAAGGGCGTGAATTCACCCCCACCGAACTGCGTGTGGTGCGCATGGTGCTGGAGCAGGCTTTCATCGACTTGAAGGAAGCCTGGCAGGCGATCATGGAAGTCAATTTCGAGTACATCAACTCGGAAGTGAACCCGGCCATGGCCAACATCGTCGGCCCCAGCGAAGCCATTGTGGTGTCGACCTTCCACATCGAACTCGATGGCGGTGGCGGCGACCTGCACGTGACCATGCCGTACTCGATGATTGAACCGGTGCGCGAGATGCTCGATGCCGGTTTCCAGTCCGACCTCGACGACCAGGACGAACGCTGGGTCAAGGCCCTGCGCGAAGACCTGCTGGACGTCGACGTGCCGCTGAGCGCCACCGTGGCACGCCGCCAGTTGCGCCTGCGGGACATTTTGCACATGGCGCCTGGGGACATCATCCCCGTCGACTTGCCGGATGAGTTGATCATGCGCGCCAATGGCGTGCCGTCATTCAAGGTCAAGCTCGGTTCCCACAAGGGCAACCTGGCGCTGCAAGTGGTTGAGCCGATCAACCGCCGCTGATTCAACCCTAATTCATGATTGTTTGCTGCGCCGAGGACATGTAATGGCTACCGAACACGAAAACACTTCCGCCGAAGACCAGGCCCTGGCTGACGAGTGGGCTGCGGCCCTGGAAGAAACCGGCGATGTCGGCCAGGACGACATCGACGCGCTGCTGGCCGCCGACGCCGCCACCGCGCCGGCCGGCAACCGCCTGGCCATGGAAGAATTCGGCAGCGTGCCGAAGAACAACGAGCCGGTGAGCCTCGACGGCCCGAACCTGGATGTGATCCTCGACATCCCGGTGTCGATTTCCATGGAAGTGGGCAGCACCGAAATCAACATCCGCAACCTGTTGCAGCTTAACCAGGGCTCGGTGATCGAACTGGACCGCCTGGCCGGCGAGCCGTTGGACGTGCTGGTCAACGGCACCCTGATTGCCCATGGCGAGGTGGTGGTGGTCAACGAGAAGTTCGGCATCCGCCTGACCGACGTGATCAGCCCGAGCGAACGCATCAAGAAGTTGCGCTGAGATGAAGTACGCGATGGCGGGACTGTTGCTGGCGCTGCCATTGAGCGCCCTGGCGGCGGAGCCGGTGGCGCAGGCAGTCACGGCACCTGCGGTCGGCAGCGTCGGCGGGCAGTTGACGCAACTGGTTTTGGGCCTGTTGCTGGTGATCGGCCTGATCTTCGTGCTGGCCTGGCTGATGCGCCGCGTGCAGCGCATCGGCCCGGGCAACGGCCAGGTGATCGAGCTGGTGGGCTCGCGCGCCCTCGGCCCACGTGATCGGCTGGTGCTGGTGCAGGTGGGCGAGGAGCAGATCCTGCTCGGCATCACCCCTGGCCGCATCACCCCGCTGCATGTACTCAAGACCCCGGTGGATGCGGTCAAGACCGAAGCCGCCACGCCAGAATTCGCCCAGCGCCTGATGGAATTGCTGGGCAAGGATCAGAAGGATAAGAAGTAATGCGCGTTTTGTTGACGCTCATGCTGTTGCTGGCCGCGCCGATGGCCCTGGGCGCCGACCCGTTGTCGATCCCGGCGATTACCCTGGGCACCAACGCGGCGGGCGCGCAGGAATATTCGGTCAGCCTGCAGATCCTGCTGATCATGACGGCGCTGAGTTTTATCCCGGCGTTCGTCATGCTGATGACCAGCTTTACGCGGATCATCATCGTCTTCTCGATCCTGCGCCAGGCCCTGGGGCTGCAGCAGACGCCGTCGAACCAGATCCTCACCGGCATGGCGTTGTTTTTGACGCTGTTCATCATGGCGCCGGTGTTCGACAAGGTGAACCAGCAAGCCCTGCAACCTTATCTGGCGGAAAAGCTCACGGCCCAGGATGCGATCGACAAGGCCCAGGGCCCGATCAAGGACTTCATGCTGTCGCAAACTCGCTCCAGCGACCTTGAGCTGTTCATGCGCCTGTCCAAGCGCACCGACATCGCCACCCCGGACCAGGCACCGCTGACCATCCTGGTGCCGGCGTTTGTCACTTCTGAATTGAAGACCGCGTTCCAGATCGGCTTCATGATCTTCATCCCGTTCCTGATCATCGACCTGGTGGTGGCGAGCGTGCTGATGGCCATGGGTATGATGATGCTGTCGCCTTTGATCATCTCGTTGCCGTTCAAGATCATGCTGTTTGTGCTGGTGGACGGCTGGGCGCTGATTATCGGCACCCTGGCCGGCAGTTTCGGAGGGGTATAGCGCCATGACCCCAGAAGTCGCCGTCGACCTGTTCCGTGAAGCGCTGTGGCTGACCACCCTGATGGTCGCCGTGCTGGTGGTGCCGAGCCTGTTGGTCGGCCTGCTGGTGGCGATGTTCCAGGCCGCCACCCAGATCAACGAACAGACCTTGAGCTTCCTGCCGCGCCTGCTGGTAATGCTGGTGACCCTGATTGTCGCCGGCCCGTGGCTGGTGCAAACCTTCATGGAATACATCCTGCAGTTGTACGGCAGTATTCCGCAGTTGATCGGCTGAGCCGATGCAATCCTTGCTGGCCTTGACCGACACCCAGATCAGTACCTGGGTGGCCTCGTTCATCCTGCCGCTGTTTCGCGTCACGGCCATGCTGATGGCCATGCCGGTGTTCGGCACCACCCTGGTACCGCGTCGCGTGCGCCTGTATTTCGCGGTGGCGATCACCGTGGTGATCGTGCCTGGCCTGCCGCCGATGCCGCCGGTGAACGCCCTCGACCTGAGCGCCTTGCTGCTGATCGCCGAACAGATTCTGATCGGCGCCATGCTGGGGTTTTCCCTCACGTTGTTCTTCCAGGCGTTTGTGATCGCCGGGCAAATCATCTCGATCCAGATGGGCATGGGCTTTGCGTCCATGGTCGACCCCACCAACGGGGTGTCGGCGGCGGTGATCGGGCAGTTTCTGACCATGCTGGTGACCTTGCTGTTTCTGGCCATGAACGGTCACCTGGTGGCGTTCGAAGTGCTGACTGAAAGCTTCACCACCTTGCCGGTGGGCTCTGGGTTGGTGGTCAACCATTTCTGGGAGCTGGTGGGGCGCCTCGGTTGGGTGTTGGGCGCCGCCCTGTTGCTGGTGCTGCCGGCGATCACGGCGCTGCTGGTGGTCAATATCGCGTTTGGCGTGATGACCCGTGCGGCGCCGCAACTGAACATCTTCTCGATTGGTTTCCCCTTGACCCTGGTGCTGGGCATGGGGATTTTCTGGGTCGGCCTGGCTGACATTCTCAATCAGTATCAACCGCTGGCGAGCGAAGCCTTGCAGTTCTTACGTGATCTGGCACGGGCGCGCTGAGCCATGGCCGAGAGCGAGAGTGGTCAGGACAAAACAGAAGACCCCACGGAGAAACGTAAAAAGGACTCCAGGGAAAAGGGCGAGATCGCCCGCTCCAAAGAGCTCAACACCTTCGCCACCATGATCGCCGGCGCAGGCGCCTTGCTGATCTACGGCGGTGGCCTGGCGCTGGACCTGCTGGAGATGATGAAACACAACTTCAGCCTGCCGCGCGAAGTGTTGCTCAACCCCGACGCCATGGCCCAGTACCTGCTGCACTCGGGCAAAATCGCGCTGCTGGCGGTGCAGCCGATCCTGATCACCTTGTTGCTCGCCGCGCTGATCGGCCCGGTGGCCCTCGGCGGTTGGCTGTTTGCCGCGGGCAGCATGGCGCCCAAGTTCAGCCGTATGAACCCGGGTGCAGGGCTCAAGCGCATGTTTTCGGTCAAGGCCCTGGTGGAATTGCTCAAGGCCCTGGCCAAGTTTTTCTTGATTCTGTTCGTGGCCTTGGCGGTGTTGTCGTCCGACATCGACGATTTGCTGCGCATCGCCCATGAGCCGCTGGAGTCCGCGATCATCCACAGCGTGCAGGTGGTGGGCTGGAGCGCGCTGTGGATGGCGGCCGGGCTGATCCTGATCGCCGCTGTGGATGCGCCGATTCAACTGTGGGAAAGCCACAAGAAACTGCTGATGACCAAGCAGGAAGTGCGCGACGAGCACAAGGACCAGGAAGGCCGCCCCGAGGTCAAGCAACGCATCCGCCAACTGCAGCGGGAAATGTCCCAGCGCAAGATGATGGCCTCGGTGCCCGACGCCGACGTGATCATCACCAACCCGACCCACTACGCCGTGGCCCTCAAGTACGACCCCGAGAAGGGCGGCGCGCCGATGCTGCTGGCCAAGGGCAGCGATTTTACCGCGTTGAAAATCCGCGAAATCGCGGTGGCCAACGACATTCTGTTATTGGAGTCGCCAGCATTGGCGCGCTCGATTTTCTACTCCACCGATCTGGACCAGGAAATTCCGGCCGGCTTGTACCTGGCTGTTGCCCAGGTGTTGGCCTACGTTTACCAGATCCGCCAATACCGCGCGGGCAAGGGCAAGCGGCCTGATCCGCTCAAAGACCTGCCGATCCCGCCGGACCTGCGCCGCGATTCCTAGTAGGAGCGAGCTTGCTCGCGAAAAACTCACCGTCGCCGCGTTCATCCTGATTCCCCGCGTTATCTTTACCACCTTCGCGAGCAAGCTCGCTCCTACAACCTGTCAACTTTGACAGTAGCCAATACGCCGCCTTCACTGTTTGATACAGCGATGAGACGTGCAGCCCTGCACGACTCGGGAGGCGGTGATGGATAGGGGGACGGTCAGGTGGTTTGATGCGGTCAAAGGCATCGGCTTTATTGCCCGGGATCGTGATGGCAACCCGGTTGCCGTCCAATCGGCAGGCACGCAATGCAGTGACTTGCCACCCAATCCTCCCAAGCTGCGAAAACCCCGCAAACGCAAGAAATCATCGGATGCATGAATCGCTTGCTGTTCCACCGCTACCACCCATCGGCAGCTCGCGTCTACCTGTCAACTCTGACAGTAGCCAAAGCACGTTTCCCGTTGTTTTATGACTGAACCAGACACTGCACGTATGTAGTTAGCGAAAGGCAGGGAGAGCGGATTGAGCGAGGTCAAAGGGACTGTCAAATCCTACGACTGGATCAGGGGCGATTGGCTGGTCGAATTGGATGAGGGGACAGAAGAGGTATTTATCAATCGCAAGGATTGGCGTTGGATGGCGCTGTCGGTGGGGATGCAACTGAGCTTTCAAATGGTCCATCGGCCCAAGGGCATCTATGCGGTGCCCGTCAGGGGGCATGATCGAGGTGGATTGGGTTCTGAGTAAGGGTAAGGAGAGCGGCAATGGCAACGGGTACGGTGAAGTGGTTTAGCACGGAGAAGGGGTTTGGTTTTATTACCCCGGAGGATGGAGGGGCGGACGTGTTCGCTCATTACTCGGCAATTGAATCGAACGGGTACAAAAGCCTGGATGAGGGCCAAAAAGTACAATTTGAGGTCGCACAAGGTCCAAAAGGCCCACAAGCTGAGCATATACGGCCAGTTTAAAAACTGAATCACATGTGGGAGCTGGCTTGCCCGCATTATCCGCTGCTTGCGTTTGATCGTTCCCAGGCTCCCGCGTGGGAAGGCATCGCGTGACGCTCTGCGTCACCCTTGCGCAGAGCTCAAGTCGTACGTCTGGCTCGAGACGCGGAGCGTCCCAGGCGGCATTCCAGCGCGGGGCGTGGGAATGATCGAGGGGGCCGCGTTATTGAAGAGGTATTTATCAATCGCAAGGATTGGCGCAAGACGGCGCTGGCGGTGGGGAGGCGTCTGAGGTTTCAAATGGTCCATCGGCCCAAGGGCATGTATGCGTTGCCCGTCAGGGTGCATCACCGGGGTGGATTGGGTTCTGAGTAAGGGTAAGGAGAGCGGCAATGGCAACGGGTACTGTGGAGTGGTTTAACGAGGCGAAGGGGTTTGGTTTTATTAAGCCCGACGATGGAAGTGAGCACATTTTTGCCCATTTTTCGGAAATTCAATCGGACGGGTTCAAAAGCCTGAATGAAGGTCAGAAAGTAGAATACGAAGTTAAGTCAGGGACAAAGGGCCCGCAGGCCGTGAATATACGTGCTGTTTGATCGTTCCCACGCTCCCGTGTGGGAACGATCGAGGAGGCTGCGTTATCCGCTGCTTGCGGTGTCCAGCATTCCGCCGTCACCGTGCAGGCGATCAGTCAATAACTGCGCCAGTTCGATCAACTGCGCAACGCCGAGCGACTCCTCTCGTTTCGAACCTTCCAGGTCAAAGGCCAGGTCACAGCTCAAGGCATTGGCCGAAGCGAGCGTTTCGCTGAGGTTGACCAGCAGGTCTTCGCTGCTGATGCCGTCGGCTACGGTAAACAGCCAGGTGGGGGAATTTGGGGCGGGTTTGATCACTGTGAAGCTCCTTTTACAGAAAGGGAGAGGGTGCTTTTGCTCCTAGGTAATCCGGGTCGCGACGCCCGACCGCTGCATTGCAGCGGTGTACGGAGACTAGGGAGCGAGTTTCCTAGAGGCAACCCCAAACCCATGTCGGAAATTTCCTCATCAGTACCGGGTACACACAAATCCAACTGTGGGAGCGGGCTTGCTCGCGAAAGCGGTGGGTCAGTCGGCTTATGTGCCACTGACACTCCGCATTCGCGAGCAAGCCCGCTCCCACCGTTTGAAGTGATTTACACCCGTTGGCCTGGTGCGTTTGTGGGGTTCTGCGGGCCCAAAAGCAAAGTTGGAAGGCTTCTTGCAACCCCGCCTCCAAGTCGCCCTCCAGCGTCAAAACTTTGCTTCAAGGACCCGAGGAATACCGGTGGTAGATCGCTCTCAAATGCTCAACACGGCCCGTGGCACCCTGACTGACCTGTCGCGGGGCAATCTGGGTGTGCCGTTGTTGTTGCTGGTGATGCTGGCAATGATGATGTTGCCGATGCCGCCGTTCCTGCTCGATGTGTTCTTTACCTTCAACATTGCCCTGTCCGTCGTAGTCCTGCTGGTGTGCGTGTACGCCCTGCGGCCGCTGGATTTTGCGGTATTCCCGACGATTCTGCTGGTGGCAACCCTGTTGCGCCTGGCATTGAACGTGGCCTCCACGCGGGTGGTGATGCTCCACGGCCAGGACGGCCACGCCGCCGCCGGTAAGGTGATCCAGGCGTTCGGTGAGGTGGTGATCGGCGGTAACTACGTGGTCGGTATCGTGGTGTTCGCGATCCTGATGATCATCAACTTCGTGGTGGTGACCAAGGGCGCCGGGCGGATTTCCGAGGTGAGCGCGCGTTTTACCCTCGACGCCATGCCCGGCAAGCAGATGGCCATCGACGCCGATCTCAACGCCGGCCTGATCGACCAGGGCCAGGCCAAGGCCCGCCGGGCCGAAGTTGCCCAGGAAGCTGAGTTCTACGGTTCCATGGACGGTGCCAGCAAGTTTGTGCGCGGTGACGCCATCGCCGGCCTGTTGATTCTGTTCATCAACCTGATCGGCGGCGTGGCCGTCGGTATGTTCCAGCACGGCATGACATTCGGCGATGCTGGCAAGGTGTACGCCTTGCTGACCATCGGTGACGGTTTAGTGGCGCAATTGCCATCACTGTTGTTATCCACAGCGGCGGCCATCATGGTCACCCGTGCTTCGGGCTCCGAAGACATGGGCAAGCAGATCAGCCGGCAGATGTTCGCTTCGCCCAAGGCCCTTGCCGTGGCGGCGGGCATCATGGCAATCATGGGTATTGTGCCGGGCATGCCGCACTTCTCGTTCCTGAGCATGGCGGCCCTGGCGGGTGGCGCGGCGTACCTGTTCTGGAAGAAGCAGAACCAGGTCAAGGTCCAGGCCGAGCAGGAGATCGCCCGTCAACAGGATCTGCTGCCATCCCCGGCCCGTGCCCAGGAAACCAAGGAGCTGGGCTGGGACGACGTCACGCCCATCGACATGATCGGCCTGGAAGTCGGCTACCGCCTGATCCCGCTGGTGGACCGCAACCAGGGTGGGCAACTGCTGGCGCGGATCAAGGGCGTGCGCAAGAAGCTGTCCCAGGACCTGGGCTTTTTGATGCCCACCGTGCATATTCGCGACAACCTCGACCTGGCCCCCAGCGCCTATCGCCTGACGCTGATGGGGGTGATTTTGGCCGAAGCCGAGATCTACCCGGACCGCGAACTGGCGATCAACCCAGGACAGGTGTTCGGTACGCTCAACGGCATAACCGCCAAAGATCCGGCTTTCGGCCTGGAAGCGGTGTGGATCGAAGTGAGCCAGCGCAGCCAGGCGCAGTCCCTGGGTTACACCGTAGTGGATGCCAGCACCGTGGTCGCCACGCACCTCAACCAGATTCTCTACAAGCACTCCCACGAGCTGATCGGCCACGAGGAAGTCCAGCAATTGATGGGCTTGCTGGCCAAATCGTCGCCAAAACTGGCCGAAGAACTGGTGCCGGGCGTGCTGTCGCTGTCGCAGTTGCTCAAGGTGCTGCAAGCGCTGTTGGCCGAACAGGTGCCCGTGCGCGACATTCGCAGCATTGCCGAGGCCATCGCCAACAATGCCGCCAAGAGTCAAGATACTGCCGCTCTGGTGGCGGCGGTGCGTGTCGGCGTGTCCCGCGCAATCGTGCAAAGCATTGTAGGGACTGAGTCTGAGCTGCCTGTGATCACCCTGGAACCCAGGTTGGAACAAATATTGCTCAATAGTATTCAGAAGGCAGGGCAAGGCCAGGAAGAGGGCGTTTTACTGGAGCCAAGCATGGCTGAAAAGCTGCAGCGTTCGTTGATCGACGCCGCACAGCGCCAGGAAATGCAAGGCAACCCGGTGATCCTGCTGGTGGCCGGCCCGGTTCGCGCGATGTTGTCGCGGTTTGGACGCCTGGCTGTACCGAATTTGCACGTGTTGGCTTACCAGGAAATTCCTGACAATAAGCAAGTGACTATCGTCGCGACAGTTGGGCCCAATGGCTGAGGTAGTGGGTTATGCAAGTTAAGCGTTTTTTCGCCGCCGATATGCGTCAGGCCATGAAATTGGTCCGCGATGAGCTGGGCGCCGATGCCGCGATTATCGGTAACCGTCGGATTGCCGGCGGTGTCGAGCTGACGGCTGCCCTGGATTACACACCCCAGGCACTGGCCCCGCGCGTGCCGAACATGGAACTCGAAGACGAGCTGCGCAAGACCGCCTCGCGTATTGTGTCGGCCCAGGCTGAACTGAGCATGCGTGGCGACAGCGATGCCAGCACCAATCGCCAGTTGTTCGCCGGCCTGCCGCTGACCGCTGCCGAGCCGCTGGTTGAACCCACCTTTGTCGAACCGCCGCGTCCTGCAGCGCCTGCCCCGGCTGCCGCAGTTGACCAGCGCGTGATCGACTCGATGCGTTTTGAACTCAATGGCCTGCGTGAATTGCTCGAAGTGCAGCTCGGCTCGCTGGCCTGGACCCAGCTGCAAGGCAGCAAGCCGCAGCAAGCCAACCTGTGGCGTCGCCTGCAGCGTATCGGCCTGTCCGGCCCGTTGTCCCGCGACCTGCTGGCCTTGACCGCCGAAGTCGAAGAGCCCCGCCAAGCCTGGCGCATGTTGCTGGCGCACTTGGCGCGCATGATCGCCACGCCGGAAATCGAACCCCTGGAAGAGGGCGGTGTGATCGCCATGGTCGGCCCCGCCGGCATGGGCAAAACCACCACCCTGGCCAAGCTGGCCGCCCGTTATGTGCTCAAGTACGGCGCGCAGAATATCGCGCTGGTGAGCATGGACAGTTACCGCATTGGCGCCCAGGAGCAGCTCAAGACTCTGGGCCGCATCCTCAACGTGCCGGTGACCCATGTCGACCCGGGCCAGTCCCTGGCCAATGCCCTCGAGCCGTTGCTGCGCAAGCGCGTGGTGCTGATCGACACCGCAGGCCTACAGGCCAGCGACCCGGCGCTGCGCATGCAGCTCGAAAGCCTGGCCGGGCGTGGCATCAAGTCGAAAAATTACCTGGTGCTTGCAACCACCAGCCAGAAACAGGTTCTTACCGCTGCTTATCACAGTTACAAGCGTTGCGGCCTGGCCGGCTGCATCCTCACCAAGCTCGACGAAACCGCGAGCCTGGGCGAGGTATTGAGCCTGGCCATCAGCCATGAATTACCGGTTGCCTACCTCACCGACGGGCCGCGGATCCCGGATGATCTGCATCTGCCGCGCCGTCATCAGTTGGTCAGCCGTGCCGTGAGTGTGCAAATGCAAGACGAGCCTAGCGAGGAAGCGATGGCCGATATGTTCGCCGACCTTTACCACCACCCGGCTAAACGGGTGGGTTGAGGCAGGATGAACACCGTGAAATGTACCTACATCGATGGTCTGCAAGCGATTCACGCGGCCAAGCCATGTAGCCTGCGTCTAAGCAAGACAAGGTAAAGAAATAAAATGGGCAGCATGCATCCCGTACAGGTGATCGCGGTGACCGGCGGCAAAGGTGGCGTCGGGAAAACTAACGTGTCAGTGAATTTGTCCCTGGCGCTGGCAGAGCTTGGCCGTCGCGTCATGCTGCTGGATGCTGACCTGGGCTTGGCGAACGTGGACGTTCTGCTGGGGCTGACACCCAAACATACCCTGGCCGATGTGATCGAGGGCCGCTGTGAGCTGCGCGATGTGCTGCTCCAGGGTCCCGGAGGCATCCGTATTGTGCCGGCGGCCTCGGGCACCCAGAGCATGGTGCACCTGAGCCCCGCGCAGCATGCCGGGTTGATCCAGGCGTTCAGCGACATCGGCGACAACCTCGACGTACTGGTGATCGACACCGCCGCCGGCATCGGCGAATCCGTGGTCAGCTTTGTGCGCGCCGCGCAAGAAGTGCTGCTGGTGGTGTGCGACGAACCCACCTCGATCACCGATGCCTACGCGCTGATCAAACTGCTTAACCGTGACTACGGCATGAACCGCTTTCGCGTGCTGGCCAACATGGCCCAGAGCCCGCAGGAAGGGCGCAACCTGTTCGCCAAGTTGACCAAGGTCACGGATCGCTTCCTCGATGTGGCTTTACAATACGTCGGCGCAGTTCCCTATGACGAGTGTGTGCGCAAGGCCGTGCAAAAGCAGCGTGCGGTCTATGAAGCGTTCCCTCGTTCGAAATGCGCACTGGCGTTCAAGGCCATTGCCCAGAAGGTCGATACCTGGCCGTTGCCCGCCAACCCGCGGGGGCATCTGGAGTTTTTCGTCGAGCGTTTGGTGCATCAGACGAGCGCAGGACCGGTGCTATGACATCCAGCGGCTACAACCTTTACAAAAAGTCGGCACGTGACAGCCAGGGCGAATTGATCGAGCGCTATGCGCCGCTGGTCAAGCGCATTGCCTATCACCTGTTGGCGCGCTTGCCCGCGAGTGTGCAGGTTGAAGACTTGATCCAGGCCGGCATGATCGGCCTGCTCGAAGTCTCGACCAAATACGACGCCAGCAAGGGTGCCAGTTTCGAAACGTATGCGGGTATCCGTATCCGTGGCGCGATGCTCGATGAAGTGCGTAAAGGCGATTGGGCGCCGCGTTCGGTACACCGCAATACGCGCATGGTCAGTGATGCAATTCGTGCAATTGAAGCAAAAACCGGTCGTGACGCTAAAGATCATGAAGTTGCGGCCGAACTCCAATTGAGTCTCGACGATTACTACGGGATTTTGAACGATACCTTGGGCAGCCGCCTGTTCAGTTTCGACGACCTTTTACAGGACGGCGAACACGAAGGGCTGCACGAGGACGGCGCGAGCGCGCATACGGAGCCGTCGCGCGACCTGGAAGACGAACGTTTCCAGGGCGCGTTGGCCGATGCAATCGCCAACTTGCCGGAGCGTGAGCGGCTGGTGCTGGCGCTGTACTACGACGAAGAGCTGAACCTCAAGGAAATCGGTGAGGTCCTGGGGGTCAGCGAATCGCGTGTCAGCCAGTTGCATAGCCAGTGCGCAGCCCGCTTGCGGGGGCGATTGGCCGAGTGGCGCGCGCGCTGACAGGCAGTGTGGGGACACTGCAGACGCTACCGTGAAACCGCAGGGTTTTGCGGGTGAGTACCGTGGTGCCCTGGGCAGTCCTTTTTGTGTAACGCCTGTTGATTGAAATGGCGCGTCCAGGTGCTGGGCGCGTTTAAGACTGCTTGGAGGTCGAATTGGACAAGAACATGAAAATCCTCATCGTTGATGACTTCTCAACGATGCGGCGGATCATTAAAAACCTGTTGCGTGACCTTGGGTTCACCAACACGGTCGAGGCGGATGATGGCCTTACGGCCATTCCGATTCTCAACAGCGGGAGCATCGACTTTCTGGTGACCGACTGGAACATGCCGGGCATGACTGGTATCGATCTGCTGCGCCACGTGCGCGCCGATGAAAAACTGCGCAGCCTGCCTGTGCTGATGGTGACCGCCGAAGCCAAGCGTGAACAGATCATCGAAGCCGCCCAAGCCGGGGTCAACGGTTACGTGGTCAAGCCATTCACGGCACTGGCCTTGAAAGAGAAGATCGAGAAAATCTTCGAACGCATCCACGGCTAATGCCATCGCGGGGGAGCTATGGAGCATAACGAAACGTCACAGGGCGACTTTGAGTCGACCCTGAAAAAACATGCTCACCAGTTGGTCGACAGCCTGGAAAAAGGCCAGTTCGCCGATGCGGTGCAGTTGATCCATGAGCTTAACCAGACCCGTGACCGCGGCCTGTACCAGGAAGTGGGCAAGCTCACACGCGAGCTGCACAGCGCAATCGTCAATTTCCAGATTGACCCGCGCATGCCCCAGGCCGAAGAAATTTCCCAGATCACTGATGCCACTGAGCGCCTGTCCTATGTGGTCAGGCTGACCGAGGCGGCGGCCAACCGCACCATGGACCTGGTGGAAAACGCCACGCCCCTGGTCAATGGCATGGCCACCGAAGCCCAGGCCTTGAGCCAGGACTGGGGCCGCTTCATGCGCCGCGAAGTCGGTGCTGAAGAGTTTCGTGAATTGGCGCGTCGCGTCGACGGGTTCCTGTCGCGCAGCGAACAGGAAAACCGCACGGTGGCCAGCAACCTCAACGACATCCTGCTGGCCCAGGATTACCAGGACCTTACCGGCCAGGTGATCAAGCGCGTGACCCAGTTGGTCACCGAAGTGGAAAGCAACTTGCTCAAATTGGTGCTGATGGCCGGTCAGGTCGATCGTTTTGCCGGCATCGAACATGACCGCGAAGCGATCCTCTCGGAAAAAGATCCACAAAAACATCTCGCCAAGGGTGAAGGTCCGCAGATTCATGCCGATAAACGTGAAGACGTTGTGTCAGGTCAGGATGACGTAGATGACCTGTTATCCAGTTTAGGCTTCTAAGGAGCACCCACATGAGCTTCGGCGCCGATGAAGAAATCCTTCAGGATTTCCTTGTAGAGGCCGGCGAAATTCTAGAGCAACTGTCCGAACAACTGGTCGAGCTGGAAAGCCGACCGGATGATGCGAACCTGCTCAATGCAATTTTTCGCGGTTTTCACACTGTAAAAGGGGGCGCCGGCTTCCTCCAGCTCCATGAGCTGGTGGAGTGCTGTCACATCGCCGAGAACGTTTTCGACATCCTGCGCAAGGGTGAGCGTCACGTCGACTCGGAACTGATGGACGTAATTCTCGAAGCACTGGATGCGGTCAACGGCATGTTCAGCCAGGTGCGTGAACGTGCACCGATCACTGCCGCCACGCCGGAACTGCTGGCCGCCCTGGCGCGCCTGGCCGAACCTGCCGACACCGCGGCTGCGCCGGTGGTCGAGGCCGCGCCGGAGCCGGTGGCGCAAGCCGAGCCGGACGTGACCGACAGCGAGTTCGAACAACTGCTCAACTCCCTCAGCGCGGTCAAGGCCGAAGCTGAAGTGCCGGTGCAGCCTGCCGCGACGCCGAGCAGTGAAGACATTACCGACGCTGAGTTCGAGTCGTTGCTCGACCAGTTGCACGGCAAAGGCCAGTTCGCGGCGGATGCCGTGGCACCGCCTGCCGCAGCGCCAGCAGCACCCGCTGCCAACGCCAGCACCGACATTACCGATGACGAATTCGAGGCACTGCTCGACCAACTGCATGGCAAAGGCACCTTTGTGGCTGAAGCCCTGCCCGAGGTTGCTGCCACGGCCGCCGCTGCGCCAGCGGCCAGTGCCGCACCGGCCGGCGACGGGCTGATCTCCGATCACGAATTCGAAGCGCTGCTCGACGAGTTGCACGGCAAAGGCAAGTTCAGCGAAGTGGCCCCGGCCGCTGCCGCCCAGGTTGCAGCGCCAGCCGCTGCCACTGCGGCACCGGTTGCTGCCAAACCTGCGCCGGCAGCCAAGCCAGCACCTGCCGCCGCCCCGGCCCCTGCGCGTGCAGCGGCGCCGGCAGCAGCGGAAAAGCCCGCCAGCGAAGCCGAAACCACCGTGCGCGTGGATACCGCGCGCCTGGACGACATCATGAACATGGTGGGCGAACTGGTGCTGGTGCGTAACCGCCTGGTGCGCCTGGGCCTGAACAGCGGCGACGAAGCCATGCAGAAGGCCGTGTCGAACCTCGACGTGGTCACCGCCGACCTGCAAACCGCAGTGATGAAAACGCGGATGCAGCCGATCAAGAAAGTCTTCGGCCGTTTCCCGCGCCTGGTTCGCGACCTGGCGCGCCAGCTCAAGAAAGAAATCAACCTGGAACTGGTGGGCGAAGAAACCGACCTCGACAAAAACCTTGTCGAGGCCCTGGCCGACCCGCTGGTCCACTTGGTGCGCAACGCGGTCGACCACGGCGTAGAAACCCCGGAAGAACGCGAAGCCGCCGGCAAGTCCCGCAACGGCAAAGTGATTTTGGCGGCGGAGCAAGAGGGCGACCACATCCTACTGTCGATCACCGATGACGGCAAAGGCATGGACCCGACCATCTTGCGCAATATCGCGGTCAAGCGCGGCGTGATGGACAAGGACGCCGCCGACCGCCTGACCGACACCGAGTGCTACAACCTGATCTTCGCCCCGGGCTTTTCGACCAAGACCGAGATCTCCGACGTGTCCGGGCGTGGCGTGGGCATGGACGTGGTGAAGACCAAGATCAGCCAGCTCAACGGCTCGATCAATATCTACTCGACCAAGGGCCAGGGCTCCAAGATCGTCATCAAGGTGCCGTTGACCCTGGCGATCATGCCGACCCTGATGGTGATGCTGGGCAACCAGGCGTTCGCCTTCCCGCTGGTCAACGTCAACGAGATCTTCCACCTCGACCTGTCGCGCACCAACGTGGTGGACGGCCAGGAAGTGGTGATCGTGCGCGACAAGGCGTTGCCGCTGTTCTACCTCAAGCGTTGGCTGGTGGCTTCGGCTGCCCATGAAGAACAGCGCGAGGGCCATGTGGTGATTCTGTCCGTGGGCACTCAGCGCATCGGCTTTGTGGTCGACCAGCTGGTGGGCCAGGAAGAAGTGGTGATCAAGCCTTTGGGCAAGATGCTGCAGGGCACCCCAGGCATGTCGGGCGCAACCATTACCGGTGACGGTCGCATCGCACTGATTCTCGATGTTCCAAGCATGCTCAAGCGTTACGCCGCACGGCGTATTTGATTCTGGTGGGGCAGGGCGGTCATGCCCGCCCCGCCTAACGGAGTGTTTATGGCAGTCAAGGTCCTGGTGGTGGACGATTCGGGTTTCTTCCGCCGCCGCGTCTCGGAAATTCTTTCCGCTGATCCAACGATCCAGGTGGTCGGCACGGCCACTAACGGCAAAGAGGCGATCGATCAAGCCATTGCCTTGAAGCCAGACGTGATCACCATGGACTACGAGATGCCGATGATGGATGGCATCACGGCCGTGCGCCACATCATGCAACGCTGCCCCACACCGGTATTGATGTTTTCCTCGCTGACGCACGAAGGCGCGCGGGTGACCCTCGACGCCTTGGACGCCGGCGCGGTGGATTTTTTGCCGAAGAATTTCGAAGACATCTCGCGCAACCCCGACAAGGTCAAGCAGATGCTGTGCGAGAAGGTGCACAGCATTTCCCGCAGTAACCGTCGCAGCCTGTTCAGCACACCCGCGCCAGCCCCCACGCCTGCGCCCGCAGCAGCGGCGCCGACGTCGTCGTTTGCGCGCCCGGCGCCTGCGCCCGTGGCCCGGCCTGCGGTAGCGCCGGTACGTGCCGCCGCAGCGCCGAGTGCCCATTCGCCCGCGCCCAAGCGCAAGGCTTACAAGCTGGTCGCCATCGGTACCTCCACCGGCGGCCCGGTGGCCTTGCAGCGGGTGTTGACCCAACTGCCGGCCAACTTCCCGGCGCCGATTGTGCTGGTGCAGCACATGCCGGCGGCGTTCACCAAAGCCTTCGCCGAGCGCCTGGACAAGCTGTGCCGCATCACCGTCAAGGAAGCCGAGGATGGCGACATCCTGCGTCCTGGCCTGGCACTGCTGGCGCCGGGCGGCAAGCAGATGATGGTGGACGGGCGGGGCGCGATCAAAATCCTGCCGGGCGATGAACGCCTGAATTACAAACCGTGCGTGGACATCACCTTCGGTTCTGCAGCCAAGTCCTACGGCGACAAAGTTCTGGCGGTGGTGCTCACCGGCATGGGCGCCGATGGCCGTGAAGGTGCGCGCCTGCTCAAGCAGGGCGGCAGCGCCATCTGGGCCCAGGATGAAGCCAGTTGCGTGATCTATGGCATGCCCATGGCCATCGTCAAGGCCGACCTGGCCGATGCGGTCTACAGCCTGGACGACATCGGCAAGCACCTGGTGGAGGCCTGCCTCTGATGGATGTGTTGAGCCTGATCGGCATCACCATGGCGTTTGTCGCCATCATTGGTGGCAACTACCTGGAAGGCGGCCACCTCGGCGCCTTGGCCAACGGCCCGGCAGCGCTGATCGTGATCGGTGGCACCGTGGGCGCAGCGTTGTTGCAGTCGCCCCTGAGCTCGTTCAAGCGTGCCATGCAGATTCTGGTGTGGATCATTTTTCCGCCACGGGTTGACCTGGCGGGCGGCATCGATCGCGTGGTCAATTGGAGCCTCACCGCTCGCAAGGAAGGCCTGCTGGGCCTGGAAGGCGTGGCCGATGCCGAGCCCGACAGCTATGCGCGCAAGGGCCTGCAACTGCTAGTCGATGGTGCCGAGCCGGAAGCGATCCGCAGCATCCTCGAAGTGGATTTCTACACCCAGGAAAGCCGTGACATCAATGCGGCCAAAGTCTTTGAAAGCATGGGCGGCTACGCGCCGACCATCGGCATTATCGGTGCGGTGATGGGGCTGATCCACGTGATGGGCAACCTGGCCGACCCCTCGCAACTGGGCAGCGGCATTGCCGTGGCCTTTGTCGCCACCATCTACGGCGTGGCCAGTGCCAACCTGGTGTTGCTGCCGGTGGCCAGCAAGCTCAAGTCGATTGCCATGCGCCAGTCGCGTTATCGCGAAATGCTGCTTGAAGGCATCCTGTCGATTGCCGAAGGCGAAAACCCGCGCTCCATCGAATTGAAGCTTCAGGGCTTCATGGATTGATGCACATGAGCACCCGTACCCCCGTAGGAGCGAGCTTGCTCGCGAAGAACCCGAGAGCGCCGCGTGCATTCAGGATGCCCGCGTTTTCGTTAACGATCTTCGCGAGCAAGCTCGCTCCTACAGTGGGGTGGGTGTGTGGGGGGGAGTGTCTGTGAGCCGTCGCCGTCGCGAGCCTGAAGAACACGTCAATCATGAGCGCTGGCTGGTGTCCTACGCGGACTTCATCACCTTGCTGTTCGCGTTTTTCGTGGTGATGTACTCGATCTCGTCGATCAACGAAGGCAAGTACAAGATCATTTCCCAGGCGCTGGTCGGTGTATTCAACGATGCCGAGCGGGCGCTCAAGCCGATCCCCATCGGCGAAGAGCGGCCCAAGACCGTGACCCCGGCCAAGCCCCTGGTCAATGACAGTGATGAAACCGCCGCCGGCATCCAAGGCACCAGCGACCCGCTCAAAAGCATCGCCGACGATATCAGTGCCGCTTTTGGCGACCTGATCAGTTCCAACCAGATGACCGTGCGCGGCAATGAGCTGTGGGTGGAAATCGAGTTGAACTCCAGCCTGTTGTTCGCCAGTGCCGATGCGTTGCCCAGTGATCAGGCGTTCACCATCATCGACAAGGTCGCGGCGATCCTCAAACCCTTTGAAAACCCGATCCACGTGGAAGGCTTCACCGACAATTTCCCCATCAGCACTGCGCAGTACCCGACCAACTGGGAGCTGTCCTCGGCCCGCGCGTCAAGCATCGTGCGCATGTTGGCCATGCAGGGCGTGAACCCCCAGCGCCTGGCGTCGGTGGGCTATGGTGAATTCCAGCCGGTGGCCAATAACGCCACGGTCGAAGGCCGCGCACGTAACCGTCGGGTGGTGCTGGTGGTCTCGCGCAACCTGGATGTGCGTCGCAGCCTGACCGGAACCGGCACCGCCAATGCCACCCCGGATGCGGCGTTGAAGCGTGCTGGCACACAAACTGCACCGCCCGTTGTCAAGCCGCCGGTCCGACCGAGTAACGTCAATTCTCCGTCGCCGGCTCAATAACCGTATGCAATGTCTCGGTCGCGCCTGTGCCCGCCGGGAGGAACCAACCGAATGAGAGTCTGGGCAGTTGCCAATCAAAAGGGTGGAGTCGGCAAGACCACCACTTCCATCGCCTTGGCCGGTTTGCTGGCCGAAGCGGGCAAGCGTGTGGTCGTGGTGGACCTGGACCCCCACGGCTCCATGACCAGCTATTTCGGCTACGACCCGGATGCGCTGGAACACAGCTGCTATGACCTGTTTTTGCACAAGGGCAGCGTGCCGGCGGATCTGCCTGGGCAACTGCTGTTGCCCACCAGCAACGAGAGTATTTCGCTGTTGCCGTCGAGCACCGCCCTGGCCACCCTGGAGCGTCAGTCGCCGGGCCAGAGTGGCCTGGGCCTGGTGATCGCCAAGACCCTGGCGCAGCTGTGGCAGGACTTCGACTACGCGATCATCGACAGCCCGCCGTTGCTCGGCGTGCTGATGGTCAACGCGTTGGCGGCCAGCCAGCAATTGGTGATCCCGGTGCAGACCGAGCACCTGGCGGTCAAGGGCCTGGAGCGCATGGTCAGCACTCTGGCGATGATCAACCGCTCGCGCAAGCAAGCGCTGCCGTTCAGCATCGTGCCCACCTTGTTCGACCGTCGCACCCAGGCGTCCCTCGGCACCTTGCGCGTGTTGCGCGATGCCTACCCGGACACCATCTGGAACGGTTACATCCCGGTGGACACGCGCCTGCGTGACGCCAGCCGTGCCGGGCTCACACCGTCGCAGTTCGACGGCAAGAGCCGTGGCGTGCTGGCCTACCGTGCGTTGCTCAAGCACCTGCTGTCGCAACAGCTTGTGGCGCAGGTGGCGTGATGAACCGTCCTGTCCAATTCAAGACCCGCCCGCAACTGGCACTGGAATCCTACCTGGATGCCTTGCTGCAGGATGCGACGGCCGAAGAAATGCCCGAACCGATTCTGGTACTCGAGCCTGCTGTCGAGCCCGACAGCCCGTTGGATGAATTCCAGCAGGCGGTGATGGAGGAGCAGGCGCGTGACGCGCAGGGGGTGGAGGCGCCCGTCGTGGTGCCGAGCGCCCCGGCAGTGGTGGCGCCCCCGGTGGTCGAACCGCTGGTGGACGTGCACCTGCCGCCCAGCATCACGCCGCCACCGGTGACGGGCGACGGTCGCCCTTCGTGGGCCGCCGAGCCGTTTGAGTGCCTGCTGTTCGACGTCGCCGGGTTGACCCTGGCGGTGCCGCTGGTGTGCCTGGGTTCGATCTATTCCCTGGAAGGCCAGGAGCTGACGCCGTTGTTCGGGCAGCCAGAGTGGTTCCTCGGCATCCTGCCCAGCCAGGCCGGCAACCTCAAGGTGCTGGACACGGCGCGCTGGGTGATGCCCGACCGCTACCGCGATGATTTTCGCCAAGGCCTGCAATACGTGATCTCGGTGCAGGGCTACGAGTGGGGGCTGGCAGTGCATCAAGTCAGCCGCTCGTTGCGCCTGGACCCCAATGAAATCAAATGGCGCAGCCACCGTGGCCAGCGGCCGTGGTTGGCGGGCACTGTGATCGAACACATGTGCGCGTTGCTGGATGTCGCCGAACTGGCCGAGTTGATCGCCAGCGGTGCGGTGAAGGCAATGCCACAGAACAAACGCAGTTGATTGAACAATAAGGGCCGTGCGGTTGCGCGGCCTACGTGCACACACGCCGTCGATAGCGGCATTTGAAGGGGTCAGATGAATGAACAAGTCAGCGTCCGCACAAGGTTTGGATGATCCGATCCTGCAATGGGTGACCTTCAAGCTGGACAACGAAACCTACGGGATTAACGTGATGCGCGTGCAGGAAGTGCTGCGCTACACCGAAATCGCCCCGGTACCAGGTGCGCCAAGCTACGTGCTGGGCATCATCAACCTGCGCGGCAACGTGGTGACGGTGATCGACACCCGCCAGCGGTTCGGCCTGGACACGGTTGAAGTCAGCGACAACACCCGTATCGTGATCATCGAAGCCGACAAGCAAGTGGTCGGCATCCTGGTCGACAGCGTGGCCGAGGTGGTTTACCTGCGCCAATCGGAAGTGGAAACCGCGCCGAACGTGGGTAACGAAGAGTCGGCCAAGTTCATCCAGGGCGTGTGCAACAAGAACGGCGAACTGCTGATTCTGGTTGAGCTGGACAAGATGATGAGCGAAGAAGAGTGGTCGGAACTGGAGAGCATCTGATTGTTCCTTGAGGCAGCGGTGATTGTCCTGGCCCTGTTGTGGGCCGGGACCGTGGCGTTTGTGCTGCGCTATCTGCGCCAGCAGCGGGAGTTGGCCTTGCAACAGGCCGAGCGCGATGCGGTGCGTGACCGGCGCATTCTGGAGCTGGTCAAGCGCGTTGATCATTTCCAGCAAAGTGCGGTGCGGGTGGGGGATGAGGTGCATGAACTGCGTGCGATTCTTGCGCCGTTGCCGGACAGGTTGGTGCAGTTGGAGCAGCGTGATCCGTCGAACCTGTCGTTTGCCCAGGCGGCCAAGCTGGTTGGCATGGGGGCGACGGTGGATGAGCTGACCCAGTCGTGTGGGTTGACTCAGGCTGAGGCGCAGTTGATGAGCAAGTTGCACAAGAGCTGATTGGGGCTGGGCTTGCTTGGTTCATGTGGCTTGCCTGCGATGACGGCCTACCAGCCGACACGTCTTTACCTGGCACCCCAAGATTCAAAATGTGGGAGCTGGCTTGCCTGCGATGACGCCCTGACAGCCGACGCCTATCTACCTGACACCCAACGATCCAACTGTGGGAGCGGGCTTGCTCGCGAAGGCGGCCTGACAGGCGACACAGTTGGATTGTGTGCATATCCATTGCTGCGGTAACGGCCACTTAGGGTTCCGCTCTGACAGCGGGTCACTTTTGGAAAAGAGCCCCAAAAGTAACCAAAA